>JBKDZQ010000770.1:0-8254 GCA_047971325.1 Parahaliea sp. | reverse complement strand
CGACACGCTCACGGCGCGTAGGCCGCCGCCAGTGTCGCCACCCGCCGCCCCAGTGCCCGGCACAAGGCCGCCTCGCCCCCGTCCAGTTCGCGCCGATTGTCCTGCCCCGCCCAGTGGGAGGCGCCGTAAGGCGTGCCGCCGGACCCGGTGGCCATCAGCCCCGCCTCACTGTAGGGCAGACCGGCGATCACCATGCCCTGGTGCAGCAGGGGCAGCATCATCGACAGCAGGGTACTCTCCTGCCCACCGTGCAGGCTGGACGTGGAGGTGAACACCGCAGCGGGCTTGTCGATCAGTGCGCCGCTCAGCCACAGGCTGGAGGTGCTGTCGAGAAAATACTTGAGCGGGGCCGCCATATTGCCAAAGCGGGTGGGACTGCCCAGCAGCAGGCCGGCGCAGTGACGCAGGTCGTCGCTGTCGCAGTACAGCGGGCCGTCATCGGGAATCTCCGGCGCGCTCTGCTGACAGTCGGCGGACACCGGCGGCACGGTGCGCAGGCGCGCCTGCATCCCCGCCACAGTGGCCACGCCCCGGGCCGCCTGGCGGGCCATCTCCGCCACCGCCCCGTGGCGGCTGTAATACAGAATGAGAATGTAGGGATCGGCCACGACTGCCTCAGCCCAGCAGGTCGAGGGCGTTTTCCGGCGGCCGGCCCAACACCGCCCGCTCCCCGCGCACCACGATCGGCCGCTCGATCAGCCTGGGGTGGCTGGCCATGGCCTCCAGCAGCTCGTCGGCGGAGCTGTCGGCGCCCAGGCCCAGCGTCTTGTAGTCGACCTCGCCCTTGCGCACCAGCTCCGCCGGTTTCTTGCCCAGTTGCTTGAGCAACTTGCGCAGCGCGGCCTTGCTGGGGGGGTTGTCCAGGTAGAGCACCACTTCAGGCTGCACCCCGTGCTCCTGCAGCAGGGCCAGGGTGGCGCGGGACTTGGAACAGCGCGGGTTGTGGTAGATCCGGAATTCGCTCACGGGGTTCTCCTTGGATCGTTGGTCTTGGCTCTTGAGCCCTGGGAGGCGGGAGTATAGCAAAGGCCACCGGCGCCCACGGTGAATTTGTTCTCCCATCAAGCTGCTGATCTCCGGCAAGCGCTGCCAGTCATGTTGAGCTAATCGAAGACCACCAGTGTTGCCGATTGTCGCGCAAGATTTGCCCGATGAAACCCGCCTGCAGGTGCTGAGTGAAAACAGCAAGGTGGCCACCCCGGGCAAAAGGATGTGGCTGACCCGGAGACGGGACACCGGGTCAGCCGGTGGTGCTGTTCGAATACGATGCTTCGCGTAGCGAGGAGGTAGCCCTGCGCTCCTGGAAGACTTTGAGGGTGTGCTGCAAACGGAGGGTTATGCAGGCTACAATAAGGTCTGCCGGGAAAATACCATCGCCCGCGTTGACTGTATGGATCACGCATGGCGCAGCCTCGCGCGCCCTGCTGTGAATGAACTGCGGCCCGCCGGGTGGCCTGTGCTCTTCCCGGGGGTACGTGTGCCCCTTTTTTCTGCAAGAGGTGTCAATGAAACGAATAAAGGCAATAAAGCAGGCGCCGGCGGCGCTCCTGTTGTCCACTGTAGCATCGGTCACCGCGGCGCAAGATGGTGTTCACTGTGGTCTGGGCAAAGAAGTCCACGGCGGCCACTACCGTATCGAGTCGAGTGACGGCAGCCCGGCGACCCTGTCGCTATTGCGTGAGAAGAATCGGGTGATGCAGACCTTCCCGGAACTCAACCGTTCCGAGCTGTTCCAGCGCAACGCCCAGGGCAGCGTGCACCTGACCCGCTACTACGACGATGCCCAGCGCGGGGTGGAGTTCTACCAGGCCACCTCCTGGGAACCCCGTACTACCATGACCTGGGACCGTGTGTGGCAATTGCTGCCCGAGGATCAACTGTCCCGCCACGACCCGGAACGGGTGGAGGAGGCCCCTGGCTGTGCGCGGGTGGCGCATTACCGCTACCGCCTGAACGGGCGTGACTACGCCCTAGACTGGCTGCCTGATTACCATCTGCTCAAGCGTATGGAGATCACCGGCGAAGACGAGCACATATTGTGGGAGTTGACCGCTGTGGAAACCAATGCCGGCGCCCTGGCCGCCCAGGAGGATAAGCGCCTGCGCTATCTGGTGGTCGATTTTGCCGATATAAGCGATCAGCAGGACCGTTTCTTTCTGGAGTTGCGCCGGGATAAAGAGCGGCCGCCCAGTCACTTCTAAGCCTTCTCGCGAGGCCTGTTACAAGGCTATTGTCCTTCGTGCGGCAAAGTAAGCGGCCCCCGGGACGAAGAGCCCCGGCGGCATCGTGTTCCTGGCGCCAGTTCCGGGTTTGCGGCAAGCCCCTGTTGATGCGCCAGGGAAAGTGGCGGAAAAAGTGCGACGGGAAAGGGCCAGCCGGCGGACCCTGGTCCGGCCGGCCCCTGGGGATGGTGAGAGGCTAGCGCACTGCGCGCGCGGCGTCCCGCTCCAGCCTGGCGGCGGCGTTCATGATGTGGAAAATCACGCTCTGCTCGTTGGTGCCAACCACGGCGTGGGCACCCGGCCCGGCGCCGTAGATGGCGACATCTTCACCGCCATGGGTTTCTGACGCCATCGGCACCAGGGCTTCCTGGTGGTAGCCGGGAGCTTCGGTGTCGATAGAGGAGATATCCGCGCGGCGGGTTTCCGACGGCCCCAATAAATACACTGCGTCGGCATCGGTCTCGTCGCCCAGGTCGTAGAAGCCGGCGCCGTTGGCGTAGCCGAGGGTGGTGTAGGGCAGGCCATCGGCGGCCAGTGTCGGGCTATCTTCGTCGGCGGTCACCACCTTGCCGAGAATCGGGTTGCCGCGCTGGGGATAGCCGGCGATGGTGAAAGTGTGGCTGTGATCGGCAGTGACAATGATCAGCGTCTCCCGCATATCCAGCATGTCCATTGCGGTCTGCACGGCTTGGGAAAGCTCGACCACTTCGCCAAGAGCAGCGCTGGCGTTGCCCGCGTGGTGGCCGTGGTCGATACGTCCGCCTTCCACCATCAGGAAAAAGCCCTTGCGGTTTTGCTTCAGCACCCGCAAGGCCGCGGCGGTCATTTCCGGCAGTGAGGGCTCGCCGGAGATATCCTCGTTACGATTGGCCGAATAACGCATGTCGGATTCATTGAACAGGCCGAAGATGTTGCTGGCCGAGTCGAAGTCCAGGGCGTCGAAGCCGCTCTGGTCGAACACGTAATCGCCATCGGGGTAGGCGGCCTGCCACTCGGTGACCAGGTTGCGACCGTCGGTGCGATCCCCTTCAATCGCGGATACCGCATCGGGGCTGTTGGCGTTCTCGTCCCTGGGCAGGAAGTGGCGGCGGCCACCGCCCATGACCACCTCGATACCGTCCACGTCGGTGCCGGGGAAGCGGGCTTCCAGGTTCTGCTCGAACTGCACCAGTTGCAGGGCGATATCGGTACAGCCGCCGTCGATCGCGTCCTGGGGCATGTCGGAGATGTCTTCCCACAGGCGGCTGGCGGTTTTGGCGTAAGTGGAACCCGGAGTGGCGTGGGTCACCCGGGTGGTGGTAACCACGCCGGTGGATTTGCCGGCCAGTTCGGCCAGCTCCAGGGCGGTAACCAGCTCGTTGCCGGCAACAGTGCTGCAATTTCCGAAGTCGATATCCTCGTCGACGCCGAGCACGAAGCCGTCGGTCTTGACGCCGCTCATCATGGCGGTGGCGGTACCGGCGGAATCCGGCGTCTGCAGATTCACGTTGTAGGTCTTCGACAGGCCGGTATAGGGCATGAGGTCGAAGCTCAGGTTGTTTTCTTCGCCGCTGGCGCCCTTGAGTTGCCCGTCGCGAATGCGGCCCGCAGTGACGGTGGAAATGCCCATGCCATCACCGACAAACAGAATCACGTTTTTGGCGCGCCGTGCCGAGGCGCCGGGGAAGAGACGTTTTTTTTCGGCCACCCGGGCGGCGCCGCTGGTGAACCAGGGGTTGTTGGCCTGGTGGTCGGGAATGGCGCCAGGCCCTCTGGCCTGCGCGGCAGGTATCGCTGCGACAGTGGCCAGCGTCAGAGCCGTGAACAAAGTCTTTCTCGGTAGCATATTGTTATCCTCCGCAAGGGAAAACGAGGCACACCGCGCCATTGGGGGACGATCAATGAACAGCGCTGACTGCCGCTTGAGGTTCTATTGTACGAGGTACGTTTTATTGTTCCGGTAGCACGACGCCTTGTCGTGCCACTAACAGCGCAATATAGACCCAATAGAAAGCTTGTCAAGGCCATAAAGGGCACAGTGAACACGGTGAATATGTTCTCCCTCTCGAGCCGTTGCCCCTTCCTGTGCCCCGTTGCTCCTAAGGTGAGCTGTTGATCTTGAATGATGTCGCGGCACGGACAGGGTCACCCTGCGACAGCGCCTCTGTCATCGACAAACGCTTTCGGGAGGAAATAGAATGGCCGCCATCCTGACGCTGCCGGCCCCCGCGGACTGGCAGCGAGAACACCCACCCACCTGCGAGGCCAACCATCCCGCCATGAGCAAGTCCCTCCGACTGTCCGAAAAGTGGTTCCAGCGCGGCTTGTGGCTGGTCGCTTTTGTCTTCGCCTTCTTCCTGATCGGCCTCGGCGGCACGCTGGTGGGTGACCTGCCGAGGGTGGAGTCCGAGCGCCAGATCGACGACTTCATGGACCCCGGCACCACCGCGCAGTTGCACCAGACCATCGAGCAGTCGGCACGGATCGCGCGGGAGGTGCGCGACGAGCTCGACCAGGCCCGCCTGCAGGTACAGGTGGCCCAGTCCAATGTCGCCAACGCGCGCGAGAGCTTTTCCAACTGGATCGCCACCCGCGGCGCCACCCAGCGCCCGGAGCAGGACCCCGAGGTCATCACCCGCACCCGGGCGCTGGACCAGTTGCAGGGGCAGGCGCGCCAGGCGATCGCCGCGGTGGAGGCGGCGCAGCAGCAACTGCTCGATGCCGAACAGGCCCAGCGCCAGGCCGAAACGACACTGCGGGAACTGGAGGACGCAGCCCACGGCGACTATATGGCGGCCCTGCAGGCCCAGGAGTTGCGGGTCTTCAGCTATCGCCTGGCCCTCACCCTGCCGCTGCTGGCGGCGGCCGGCTGGCTGCTGGCAAAAAAGCGCAAGGGTCCCTGGTGGCCCTTTGTCTGGGGCTTCGTGCTGTTCGCGCTGTTCGTATTCTTTGTGGAACTGGTGCCCTATCTGCCCAGCTACGGCGGCTATGTTCGCTACCTGGTGGGCATCGTCATCACTGTGCTGGTGGGGCGCTGGGCCATCCTGGCCCTGCAGCGCTACCTGGAACGGCAGCGCGCCGCTGAGGCCCAGCCGGACCAGCGCCGGCGCGAGGAACTGGGCTACGACACCGCGCTGGCGCGCCTGTCGAAAAAAGTCTGCCCGGGCTGTGAACGCAGTGTGAGCCTCGACAACAACGCCATCGACTTCTGCCCCCATTGCGGCCTGTGCCTGTTCGATCGCTGTGGACGCTGCGAGACACGCAAGAGTGCTTTCTCGCGCTTCTGTCACGCCTGCGGACTGGCGGCCGGGGGCACAGCGGACCCGGCACCCGCGCTGGCGCACCCGCCACACAATGCACCGGGCGGATAGCGCTGGCAGGCCACGACCGGACGGCAACCCCTGGTCCGGCTATGTCGAGCCTCCCCCTCATGCCATAATGCCACCCCATGGACGCTCTCAAGGACAAACTCAGGGGCCTCTGGCCGCGCATCCAGTACCTGTTCGGCCGGTTCTCCGCCGATCGCTGCACCGACAACGCGGCCGCACTCACCTATATGAGCCTGTTCGCACTGGTGCCCCTGCTCACCGTGCTGTACACCATGGCCTCCGCCATTCCGGCCTTCGGCGGCCTGGAGTCGCGCATGCAGGATCTGATGTTCCAGTACCTGATGCCCGACACCAGTTCCGAGATCAAAGGCTACCTGGAGGACTTTTCCCGCCAGGCCAAGAACCTGACCGGCTTCGGCATCATTTTCCTGATGGTCACCGCGGTACTGATGCTGCGCAATATCGAGCGCGCCTTCAACCTGATCTGGCACACCCGGGAAAACCGCGGCCCCCTGCCGAGCTTCCTGATCTACTGGGCGGTACTGAGTCTGGCGCCGCTGACCATCGGCCTTGCCCTGGGCATTCCCGGGGCAGTGGCCGCCGCCGCGCTGGTGGTCGAGGATTACGACATTATCGGCGCGGTGGACCTGCTGCTGCGCCTCACTCCCCTGCTGCTGACCGCGACGGGATTCACCCTGCTCTATGTGACGGTGCCCAACTGCCGGGTACCCTTTCGCCACGCGCTGATTGGCGGCTGCGTGGCAGCTCTGGCCTTCAACCTGGCCCGCAGCCTGTTCGCGGTGGCCATGCAAGGTTCCAGCATCACCTTCATCTACGGCGCCTTCGCCGCCGTGCCCCTGTTCCTGATGTGGATCTACCTGTCCTGGAACATCGTGCTGATGGGCGGCGTGCTGGTGCACAGCCTGTCCGCCTACCAGGATTCCGAACAGGCGGCGCGGCCCACCGCGCTCAAGGCCCTGGACATCCTCTACCTGCTCTGGACCCGCCAGCAAAGCGGACGCCCGGTGCGGGAGCTAGAGCTGCTCAATGGCAATATCAAGGTGGTGCGGGGTATCGACAGCGAAACCTGGCGCAACCTCAGGGATGTCTTCCTGCGTCACAAGCTGATCGCCCAGAACACCCGCGACAACTATTTCCTCTGTCGCGACCTGCACACCGTGACCTTCTGGCAGATCAAGGAGTGGGTGAACGCCGAGCTGTGGCTGAAGGACAGCGCCAGCGATGACCGCATGGCCTGGCAGCAGCGCGCCCACCAGCTGCTGCGCGACGAAAAACAGCACCAGCGGGAGATGCTGCACATGAGCCTGGCGGAATTGTTTGCGGAGGGAGAGCCGTGAGGACCCCCGCCATCCTGGCCCTGCTCGCCCTGTTGCTCTGCGCCTGCCAGCAAGACAAGGCGCCCAATGCCGACGATCCCCTGGATGACCTGCGCGGCCAGTGGGTGATCGTCAATTACTGGGCCAGTTGGTGCAAACCCTGCGTCAAGGAAATCCCCGAACTGAACCGCCTCGATGCCGACCACGCCGATATCAGCGTGCTGGGGGTCAACTACGATGGCCTCAGCGGCGATGAACTCGCCACCCAGGTCCGCGAACTGGGACTGGCCTTCCCGGTGATCGACGACCCCGCCGCCCGCCTCGGTACTCCCCGCCCCCAGGTGCTGCCCACTTCGCTGATTCTCAACCCCCGGGGCGAGGTCGTCGCCACCCTGGTGGGGCCGCAGACGCAAGAGAGTCTGCTGAAAATTATCGGGCGACGGTAACTGGGCCGGGGTGATGGCACCTCAATCTTCTTGGTACATTTTGCAATGCAGCTTCGAAAAGCATCAAGATAACCGGCCGGAAGAGCCCCGGACAGGGCAGCTGAAGATGGGCAGACACCCATCTCGCCAATTTCAAAGGCAGTCAGATTATCCTGAGTGAGATAGTTTGAGGCATCACCAGGAGCCGTTATTGGCAGCATGGCACTACCTGGGCAGTAAGCGCCGAGTCTTGAAGAGCACAAAAAAAGACCGGCCCAGAGGGCCGGTGAAAACAGAGGGATTGAAGCTATCCCCAGGGGGATCGAACCTGATGGAGCCTCCCCGGGACACGACCAGAGCGCAGAGCACCTGGCCGGGCCGCGGGAAAGATTCCCGTCTTGCTGCTGACCTTTATGACCGCCCTGTTCCCGGACAAGTTCCACACCGCTGAAAAAAATTTCTTCCCCACAGGGTCCGTTCCCGGCATGGACAGGGCCCCCCGCGGGGGACTAACCTTTGGGCTCTGGACGGCAGCGGGAGGCGGCCGCCGCTGACCTGGAGGAAAACCACATGGGCACCCTGTACGACGACAACGCCGGCACCATCGGCAAGACCCCGCTGGTGCGCATCAAGCGCATCAGCGAAGGCAAGATCCTCGTCAAACTGGAAAACCGCAACCCCGCCATGTCGGTGAAATGCCGCATCGGCGCCGCCATGATCAACGCCGCGCAACAGGACGGCGGCCTGAAACCCGGCATGACCATCATCGAGCCCACCAGCGGCAACACCGGCATCGCCCTGGCCTTCGTGGCGGCGGCCCGCGGCTACAAATGCATTCTGGTCATGCCCAGCACCATGAGCCTGGAGCGGCGCCAGTTGATGAAAGCTCTCGGGGCACAGATCATCCTCACCGACGGCGCCGGCGGCATGCCCGCGGCCATTGCCAGGGCCAAGGAGATGCT
>JBKDZQ010000769.1:0-3627 GCA_047971325.1 Parahaliea sp. | reverse complement strand
AAATCCCACATCCTCCCGTCGCACACGCTCCTTGCAGTAATCGCAATACAACAGTGGCTCCAGTATATGCCCGCAACCATCGTGCCATAGCACATCCGGCGGCCCATTGGCGCCAGCCAGCCAGCGGTCACCCCACTGCATCAGGCTGATCAGCATCGGAAATACGTCGCGCCCTTTTTCGGTCGCCCTATAGCTGATTTTGCGGCGATCCTGCGGATTCTGCTCCGGACAGAGCAGATCCTGGGCTACCCGGGTCTTGAGTCTGCTCGACTGTCCGTTACTGGATATCTGCAACGACTTGCGACTAGCGTCGTAGTTCTGTACTCCACGCAGCACCGCGGTTAACACCATCACGCTCCAGCAATCTCCAATTACGATCGTTGACAGGTGATCGGCTCCAAACCTCTCCAACTCATTGAGGATACGCGTTTTGCGACCCGATTCCTCTGCGGGTAGTTCAGCACCTCTACCAGGTGTCAACCTGACATCTTCGGGCAAGAGAGGCGCCTGGCAATGCCCACAGCCAAGCACCGGGTTGAGCAATTGCCTGCACGGACGGTGGTACAACGCCTCGGGCAACAGGCTTTCCTCGAGATGCCAGCGGCGATGCCAACGCCAGACCATCAGGATAAAGGCGTACAAATCCGCCCCTTTGGGGGTGAGCCGATACTCGTATACCAGGCGCTTGTGCCGGGCAGGCGCTTTGTAAAGCAGCGCATGATCGGTGAAGCGGTTGAGTCGCAACACCAGCGTCTGCCGGGTAATGCCGAGGCGGGTCTGAAAATCCTGGAAGCGACGGACCCCCAAAAATGTCTCCTTGAGTATCTGCAAGGCCCAGGGATCTCCCACTAGGTCAAGCGCTCGCCTGAGGGAACCCGGTACCACTTCGGCCAAATCAAGTGACAATATCGGGGTATGGCGAGGTATCAACAGCTTTCTCCATGGCGCATCATCCCCCCTATCCTACACGAAAGCCTGAATTTTCATTCACCTCCCCTGCCTGCCACGAAGCCACCGACCACACCGCGAATCGGCTTGACAGCAGGCCGCCAGCCCTCTATTTTTTAATGAGTTCATTAATGCAAGTATCAACTCAGGGTAATTTCCATGCAGGGAATCCGCGCTGGGCAACAAGGGCCTGAAGTAATGAGCCGCGCCAGATACCAGCGGCAAACAGAAAATGACTGACCGGAACGAAACCGACGTGAGTGTCAACCGCGACGGTCCGGAGGCACCCGTCGTCGTTGTCACTGGTGCTGGCAAGGGTTTGGGACGGGCCTATGCAATGTGGTTGGCGGCACGCGGGTGGCGAGTCGTGGTCAATAACCGCATTCATCTCGAAAACAGCAATCACTCCGCGGATCGGGTGGTCGAGGACATACTCTGCGCCGGAGGCGAGGCCATACCCCACTATGGCGCGACTGAAGCTGCGAATACCGGCGCCGATCTTCTGCAAACCGCACTGGATCGCTGGGGCCGACTGGACGCCATTATCGCCAACGCCGGGGTCACCGAGGGCCGCAGTTTCCACAAGCAGAAGCCAGAAGACTTCACCCGTGTTCTCGGCGGCAATCGCATCGCCCGCGCCCGCTACGGCGTCAGCGATGCAGACACGCTTGGGGGCGGGCAGGATATCACTAGCTCCGATATCGCCAGCCACTGGAAACAATTGGCCAACAAGCCAGTTGATCATCGCTATGCCTCGGCTGTCGAGTTGTTCCGGGCATTTATCCGCAACGATCGCTGATCACTATTTCGCGGAGGAAACACGGTGAACTTTTTCGAATTCCTGGAATTGCTGGCCATCAACGCCGGCGTGGCCCTTGCCGTAGTGATACTGTTATGGCTCGCGAGCATACGGTTGCGCGACGTCAGTATCATCGATATGTTCTTTGCGCTCATTTTTTCTCTGCTGACAATAACCAGCTACCTTGTCGGCGGCGGAGAGCCCCAGCGCAAGATTCTATTGCTGGTGCTGGTGTTGGCATGGGCCTTGCGCATGACGCTTTACCTTGTGCACCGCAATTGGGGCCACGGTGAAGACCCACGCTACACCAGGCTGCGCCAGTGGGTGGGTTCTGAACGCGCCTTTCGATGGCTGAGCCTGCGCCAGGTTTTTCTGTTGCAGGGCGTGGTAATCTGGCTGGCCAGTTTGCCGGTGCAACTGGCCATGTGTTCGGCACTGCCGCAGCAACCCGGCCCACTGGCAGCCGCGGGCACGCTGTTATGGTTTACCGGCTTGGTGTGCGAAACAGTTGCCGATCATCAACTGGCGCGTTTTCGCCGCAATACCGACAATCGTGGCAAAGTGCTGGAAACCGGACTCTGGCGCTATTCTCGCCACCCCAATTACTTTGGCGAGCTATGTGTCTGGTGGGGCATCTTCCTTATTGCCAGCGAGTGCCCGCTGGGATGGCTGACCATCATTGGGCCGCTGATCTACAGCCACCTGGTTATCAACGTCACCGGCCAGCGCACCCTGGACAAAAAACTGGCCCGGGAAAAGCCCGACTATGCCCGCTACATAGCCCAAACCAGCGGTCTCATCCCGTTGCCACCGCGCCGCCCCCATTGAGCGTTCACGCAAACGAGCTGGCCTCAAGCACCGGACCAGCGTAGACTCTTCAGCCCATCAGTCTTATAATAAAAGTCTAATTACAGGAGCTAACGACATGCGCACCAGCTCTCCAGAACGCATAAAAAAATTTACCGAAAAAGGCTATTGGGGCTCACATGCCCTGCACGATTATCTGGCGCAATGGGCAAAAGACACACCTTCCCGGCTAGCAGTCGTCGATCAGCCCAACAAGGCAGAGCTGACGGAACTGCCATGCCAACGCCTGTCCTACTCGGACATGGAAACCGCCAGCGACCGACTCGCTGCCGAGTTGCTGCGCCAGGGAGCAAAACCGGGGGCTCGCCTGATGGTGCAGTTACCCAATATCAGCGAACTGGTGATCTGCTATTATGCCGCCAGCAAGCTCGGCCTGATTGTCTCCCCACTGCCGGTACAATACGGCACCCACGAACTGCGGCAACTGGCGGGCGTGCTGGAGCCTTGGGCCTTTCTCACCCTCTTCAGCTTCCGCGGGCAGGAACTGGCCGCCACTGCCCGACAGGCCCTTCCTTCAGTGTCCATACTGACCGTGGGCGAAGAGGTTTTCTCATCCTCATCCGATCCCTCTGCGGACGACCTGGAGCGCTACCGGCGCCAGCACGACACCGACGCCAATGATATTTTCACCGTGTGTTGGACCTCCGGCACCACCGGTACGCCAAAAGGCGTACCCCGGTCACACAACATGTGGATCGCGATCTGTCGCAACACAACCGAGGCAGGCCAGTACGCTGAAGGAGAAGTCCTACTGGCGCCCTTTCCGCTGATCAACATGGCCGGGATCAGCGGCTTTCTGTTTCCGGCAGCGGTCAAGGGCTCGACGCTGGTATTACACCACCCGTTGGACCCGCCGCTGTACCTGAAGCAGTTGCAGGACGAAAAAGTCAACTTCACCATTGCTCCGCCGGCACTGCTCAACCAACTCGCCCAGCAACGCGAGTTGTGGGACCGCTATGATTTCGCTGCCCTCCGGGCGGTTGGCTCGGGCTCAGCGCCGCTGTCACCGTCGA
>JBKDZQ010000768.1:0-2021 GCA_047971325.1 Parahaliea sp. | reverse complement strand
TCCGCGGCGCGCGCGCAACTATACCCAGCAGCAGTACCTGCGCTCGCCCCGGGAAATGGTGGAGCTGTTCGCCGACATTCCCGAGGCCCTGGCCAACAGTGTGGTCATCGCCCAGCGCTGCAGTGTGACCCTGGAACTGGGCAAGCCCTACCTGCCGGACTACCCCGTCCCCGACGGGCTGAGCATGGACGAGTTTTTCCGCCAGCTGTCGCACCAGGGCCTGGACAAGCGGCTGGAGCTACTGTTCGACACCGCCGCCGGGGACTTTCCGGCCACCCAAACGCGCTACCGGGAGCGACTGGAATTCGAGCTGGACACCATTGTGCAGATGGGCTTTCCCGGCTACTTCCTGATTGTCATGGACTTTATCCGCTGGGCCAAGCAGCACGATATTCCGGTGGGCCCCGGGCGCGGTTCCGGCGCCGGTTCGCTGGTGGCCTACGCGCTGGAAATCACTGACCTGGACCCGCTGGCCTACGACCTGCTGTTCGAACGCTTCCTCAACCCGGAGCGGGTGTCGATGCCGGACTTCGATGTCGACTTCTGCATGGAAAACCGCGACCGGGTGATCGACTACGTGGCCGACACCTACGGTCGCGACGCGGTGTCGCAGATCATTACCTTCGGTACCATGGCCGCCAAGGCGGTGGTGCGCGATGTGGCGCGGGCCCAGGGCAAGTCCTATGGCCTTGGCGACAAGCTGTCGAAGATGATCCCCTTCGAGGTGGGCATGACCCTGTCGAAGGCGCTGGAACAGGAGGAGGTGCTGCGCGATTTCCTCAATGAAGACAGCCAGGCCCAGGAGATATGGGATATGGCCATCCAGCTGGAAGGCATTACCCGCAATGTCGGCAAACATGCCGGCGGGGTGGTGATCGCTCCCTCCCGGCTGACCGATTTCTCCCCCCTGTACTGCGACGAGACCGGCAGCGGCCTGGTCACCCAGTACGACAAGGGCGATGTGGAGGACGTGGGGCTGGTGAAGTTTGACTTCCTCGGCCTGCGCACCCTCACCATCATCCGCTGGGCGGTTAAAATGATCGACCAGGCGCGCGCCGCCGCCGGCGAGGCGCCGCTGGACATCATGGAGATTGCCCTGGACGACCAGGCCAGCTTCGAACTGCTGCAGTCCGCCGAGACCACCGCCGTGTTCCAGCTCGAATCCCGCGGCATGAGGGACCTGATCAAGCGCCTGCAGCCGGACTGCTTCGAGGACATTGTGGCGCTGGTGGCCCTGTTCCGCCCGGGACCGCTGCAGTCGGGCATGGTGGACAACTTCATCAACCGCAAGCACGGCCGCGAGGCCATCTCCTACCCCGACGCCCAGTACCAGCACGAATGGCTGCAGCCCATTTTGCAGCCCACCTACGGCATCATCCTCTACCAGGAGCAGGTGATGCAGATCGCCCAGACCCTGGCGGGCTACACCCTGGGTGGCGCCGACATGCTGCGCCGGGCCATGGGCAAGAAAAAGCCCGAGGAAATGGCGCGGCAGCGTGGGACCTTCGAAGCCGGGGCGTTGGGCAAGGGCGTCGACGGCGAGCTGGCGATGAAGATCTTCGATCTGGTGGAGAAGTTCGCCGGCTACGGTTTCAACAAGTCCCACTCGGCGGCCTATGCTCTGGTGTCCTACCAGACCGCCTGGCTCAAGGCACACTATCCCTCGCCCTTCATGGCGGCGGTGATGAGTTCGGAACTGGACAACACCGACAAGATCGTCCTGTTCTACGAGGAGTGCAAGCGCATGGGCCTGACCGTGCGCCTGCCCGATGTGAACCGCGGCGACTACATGTTCACCGTCAATGCCCGGCAAGAGGTGATCTACGGGCTCGGCGCCATCAAGGGGCTGGGCGAGGGGCCGATCCGCAATATCCTGGCGGCGCGGGAGGAGGGCGGTGCCTTCAGCGACCTGTTCGATTTCTGCGCCCGCACCGATCCGCGCAAGGTCAACCGCAAGGCCCTGGAGGCGCTGATCAATGCCGGCGCCTTCGACGCCCTGGGGGTGGAGCGCTGGATACTGA
>JBKDZQ010000767.1:0-10378 GCA_047971325.1 Parahaliea sp. | reverse complement strand
GCGCTTCGCCACGAAAACTCACTGCCTGGGTGAAAAAAAGATGGGCTTATTTTAACGGTTAAACGTCTGTTTTTATAGGGGTTTGGGGGATAATGGTGGCAGTGGAGTCACGGATTCAGGTTAATGTGACCAGGATGGCCAGCGCGAAGCGCTGCCCATGCCTTGTCATCGTTTGGGTCCAATGCATCGGAGTACCATCCGGGGTGACAGATGCGAACATAACTGGCAAATCCCGATGGAACGATGGTATGCAGGGTATGCTTGGGTCCTATACAGCGCCTAACGACCCACTTTGCGCGTTCTGCATTCGGCTCCGTGTTGTAATAGTCGAAAAAATTTTGCAGAAAACCTTTCACGGCAATGTACCCATAGCAAGTTGTCGAAAAACACCGTGCATTCAAAAAAATTAACAATACAAAGACATTATAATCCTTACGATGTAATTTGGCGTCCGATCGGGCTTCTACAGGTTCCGCTATCGCTGCATTCACTTGTGGGGAACTGACGCCTTCCAAATCCCTGACGCTACGGCCTCTGCCACCGGCAAGCCGGTGGACATTAGGGCGTGTTACCACCCCTGTGATGGTAACGCTGTGTGGTTTCGCGCAGGCTGTCATGCTTGATCCGCCGCCCGAACTTCCTGAGCCAAACCATGTTTACCCGTCGCTGACATTCGTGATCCAAGCTCGAAATTCCCGCCGTTCAACAGTAAAGCCTGCGGCCCTTGCTCACCCGTTCAGACTTGATCCTGCCCGCCACTGATGGACACCTGTTATGCGAGTAAACTACGCGACAGAGGTGGACCATGACAAACAAGACAGAGAGCAAAAAGACGACCCGGAGACAGCACTCGCCGGATTTTCGGGAGGAAGCGCTGGTCCTGGCTGCAAAGATCGGTGTCTCCAAAGCAGCCAGGGAACTCGGACTCCACAGCTCGCAGCTCTATGGCTGGCGATCAAAGGCCAGAATAAAGCGGGATCAAAGTGAATTGGAGCAAAACCTTGCGGCGTGCGTATTCCACCCCATCGTGACCACCCATTCCGGTTTATCGTGACTGGCGTGCAGGATCATTTTCGCTCGAAACCTGTTTGCGGGTTGGGCGGTGTCCGGTGTGGAGGCAGCGTGAGTCCATTTCAGGCTCTCATGGGGAACGTGGGAACCTGTCGCCTTGATGTCAAGGGAGAATTCCGAATGGGGAGCCCCCTGAAGGCGAAGAGTACCGATGCGAGGCACAGGGGCGGAGTAGCTCGTGGTAGTGTTGCAGCGGCTGCAAGGCTGTGGAGCGAAGGGGCTGCATCATGTGGTTCAGTTTGTATGCCAACCGGAAGCGGAAGGAGCATGGGGGGTCACAGTTTGGCTCAGCGCCGAAACAGGGAAGTTGATCGGGCCGATGGATGTCCAATACTGGGTCAGCCGCCTGGCTTCTCCTTAGCACGCAGCACATCCAGTCGACGGGCCTGCTCCCGGGCGATGGCCTCCCCCAGGGCCTTGCCGGTGATGCCCTGCTCCTGAAAGCGCTCCGCGCTGACCTCCCGCACTACCGCCAGCGCCCGGCGCAGGTAGTTGGCCTGGGGGTAGGGGCGGTGCTCCAGGCCCTTGCGGCCTCGGGCGTCGGCTTCGCAGGCCAGAAGGAATGGTTCCAGCTCGCCACCCTGGCGCAGGGCGCCGGTGGCGCGCAGCAGCTTCAGCACGGTTTTGCCGCGCAGTTCGCGGGCGCGGTGGCACTGCAGGTGGTATTCGCACACCGCCAGCGCCAGGTCGCGGTGACGGTTGGGCACCTTCAGGCGCTGGCAGAGCTGGCGCACCAGGGCGACGCCGCGGTGCTCGTGGGCGATGTGGCGCGGCAGTTCGTCCCGGGGTGTGGTGGCCTTGCCGAGGTCGTGCACCAGGGCGGCGAAGCGTACCGCGGTGTCGGTGGAGAGCGCGGCGGCCTGTTGCAGCGCCATCAGGGTGTGCACGCCGCTGTCGATTTCCGGGTGATGGGTGACCGTTTGCGGCACGCCGAACAGGGCCTCCACCTCCGGTAGCAGGTCGGCCAGGGCACCGCAGTCGCGCAGCACCGCCACGAAAACATCCGGGTCGCGCTCCCCCAGCGCCCGTTCCATCTCCACCCAGACGCGCTCGGTGCTCAGGTGCTGCAATTCGCCGGCGGCGACGATCTGTGCCATCAGCGCCCGCGTCTCCGGCGCCACGCCGAAGCCGAGGTGGGCATAGCGCGCGGCGAAGCGCGCCACCCGCAGCACCCGCAGCGGGTCTTCCACGAAGGCGGGGGAAACGTGGCGCAATACGCGCCCGGCGAGGTCACGCTGGCCGCCGTAGGGATCGATGATCTCACCGTTGGCACGTTGGGCCATGGCGTTGATGGTGAGGTCGCGGCGCAGCAGGTCCTCTTCCAGGGTCACTGCCGGGTCGCAGTGTACGGCGAAACCGGTGTAGCCGTGGCCGCGCTTGCGCTCGGTGCGGGCCAGGGCGTATTCCTCCCTGGTCCGGGGGTGCAGGAACACCGGGAAGTCCTTGCCTACCTGCTGGAAGCCCCGATCGAGCAGCTCCCCGGGCCGCGCGCCCACCACCACCCAGTCGCGCTCGCTGACCGGGTAGTTGAGCAGGCCGTCGCGCACGGCGCCGCCGACGAGGTAGGTTTGCATGGCAGTTTCCAGAATTCGCAACTGGCTGCACTGTAGTGTGACCGGCGTCATTGAACAAGTTTTGCCGGCCCGGCATCATACTGGTTCTTTCCCCAGCCGTGACGTCCTTCATGTCCAACAGCATTCTGGTGACCGGCGGTGCCGGCTACATTGGCTCCCATACAGTGGTGGCGATGCTGGCCGCCGGTTATACCCCGGTGGTGCTCGACAACCTGAGCAATGCCAGCGCGGAAGTGTTCAACCGCCTGCGGCGGATCTGCGGCCAGACGGTGCACTTCGTGGAGGGTGATATCTGTGACCGCGCGGCGCTGGATGCGCTGTTCGCCGCCCACGACATCGAGGCGGTGATCCACTTCGCCGGCCTCAAGGCGGTGGGGGAGTCGGTGGCTATGCCGCTGGCCTACTATCGCAACAACGTGGCGGGCACGGTGAACTTGCTGGAGGCCATGGCCGATGCCGGGGTGCGGCGCCTGGTCTTTTCGTCCTCGGCCACGGTCTATGGTGACCCGGCCAGCAATCCCATCAGTGAGCACTTCCCGCGCTCGGCCACCAATCCCTACGGCCAGACCAAGCTCATGATCGAGCATATTCTGGAGGATCTGCAGGTGGCGAGCCCGGACTGGCGCATCGCCTGCCTGCGCTATTTCAATCCGGTGGGCGCCCATCCCTCGGGGGCCATTGGCGAGGACCCCCAGGGCATTCCCAACAACCTGGTGCCCTATATCGCCCAGGTGGCGGTGGGCCGGCGTGAGGCCCTCAGCGTGTTCGGTGGTGACTACTCGACCCGAGACGGCACCGGGGTGCGCGATTTCATCCATGTGATGGACCTGGCGGAGGGCCATGTGGCGGCGCTGGACTATCTTCGCGACAAGGCCGGGCTGCTCAGTGTGAACCTTGGCACCGGGCAAGGGGTGAGTGTGCTGGAAATGCTGGCCGCCTTCGAGCGCGCCTGCGGCAAAAACCTGCCCCATCGCATTGTCGAGCGGCGCCCCGGGGATGTGGCCGAGTGCTACGCCAATGCCGACCTGGCGGCGGCAAAGCTGCGCTGGCGCGCCACCCGCAGCCTGGATACCATGTGCGAGGACAGCTGGCGCTGGCAGTCCGCCAATCCCCGGGGCTATCGATAGTGATGGCGCGCTGGCCTAGCTGGCAACCCTGCCCTCGCGACAGCGGCAGCGGGTCCAGGCGCCGGTCTCCAGGCAGTACATGGACAGGGAGCCGCCCCACACACAGCCGGTATCCAGGCCGATGGCATTGGGCCCGTCGGTCCTGCCCTCCAGCGAGGCCCAGTGTCCGAACAGGATGCGGTCGTTGCGCGTCCGCCGATGAGGGTGGCTGAACCAGGCGGTCACCGGCTTGCCGCTGGTGGGCAGCGGGCCCTTGCTGGTCAGTTCCAGTTCACCCTCGGCGGTGCAGAAGCGCATGCGGGTCAGGTAGTTGGTGATGACACGCAGGCGGGTCATGCCGCCGAGATCATCGGACCAGATGGTTGGTTCGTTACCGTACATCTGGCGCAGGAACCCGGTGCAGTCCGGGCTCTGCAGCACATCTTCCACTTCCTGTCCACGCGCCAGGGCATCTTTCACGCTCCACTGGGGCGGAATGCCCGCATGCACCATGGTGAAGCCGTTCTGGTAGTGCACCAGGGGGCGGTGCAGCAGCCAGTTGAGCATGTTGTCGCGATCCGGCGCCGCCAGGATTTTGTCCAGGGTGTCGGAGCTGCTGGGCTTGCGCACGCCCGCCGCCACCGCCAGCAGGTGCAGGTCGTGATTGCCCAGTACCAGATCCAGGTTGTCCCGCATGTCGTAGAGGAAACGCAGGGTTTTAAGGCATTTGGGGCCGCGATTGACAATGTCGCCCACCGCCCAGAGCCGGTCCCGGTCGGGGTTGAAACGCACCTGTTTCAGCAGGTATTTGAGTGGGCGCAGGCAGCCCTGGATGTCGCCGACGGCGTAGGTGGCCATCAGTGCAGGGCCGTGGGGGTGTGCAGGGTAAAGGGTGGTATCGGTACATCGAACACCGGTTGCTGTGACGGGTCCAGATCACCGTCGATGGGCACGATCATGGTGTAGCTGCCCTGCATGCAGCCCACCGGGGTGGGCAGGGTGGCGCCGCTGGTATAGCGGAACCGCTCCCCCGGCGCAATGACCGGCTGCTCGCCAACCACGCCCTGGCCGCGCACTTCCTGCACCTGGCTGTTGGCATCGGTGATGATCCAGTGCCGCGACAGCAGCTGCACCGGTGCCTCGCCGTTATTGTGAATGGTGATGGTGTAGGCAAAGGAAAACTGCCTGGCTTCGGGCTGGGAGTGGCTGGGCAGATAGGCGGTTTGCACCTGCACATACACCTGTTCAGGTTTGAAGTCGGTCACGGAGGGCTATAGGTCCAGAGCGTTGGCGATGTGGATGAAATCGATGAGTGCCAGTGTCTCAGCCCTGCAGCCGGGGTCAAGTCCCAGTCGTGAAAAGTCGCTGTCGCCCATCATGCCCTTCAGGTTGTTGCGCAGTGTTTTGCGCCGCTGGGCAAAGGCGGCCCACACCACCTGCCTGAGGTGCGTCGGGTTACAGGGTGGCCAGGGTGAATTCTGTCGCGGGGTCAGGCGCACGATGGCGGATTGCACTTTGGGCGGCGGATGAAAAGCCTGCGGCGGCACATCGAACAGGTGTTCCACCTCGCACTGGTACTGGGCCATGATGCCCAGTCGTCCCCAGTCCTTGCCGCCCGGCTGTGCCGCCAGTCGTTGCACCACCTCCAGTTGCAGCATGAAGTGCATGTCGCCAATCAGCGGGGCGAACTCCAGCAGGCGGAAGATCAGCGGCGTGGAAATGTTGTAGGGCAGGTTGCCCACCACCCGCAACGGCGCACTATCGCCGGCCAGGGCGGCGAAGTCGAACTTCAGGGCGTCGGCGCTGTGCAGTTTGAAACCCGGGTAGATGCTGAAGGCCGCCAGCAAGGTGGTCACCAGGTCACGGTCCAGTTCCACCACGTCCAGCCGGCAGCCGGAGCCGATCAGGGCCTCGGTGAGGGCGCCCTGTCCGGGGCCGATTTCCACCAGGTGCTGGTCGTCCCGCGGGGCGATGGCATTGGCGATTCGGCTGATGATTGCCGCGTCCTGCAGGAAGTTCTGGCCAAAGCGCTTGCGGGGAATGTGGTTTGCTGGTCTGTTCATGGGGCGATTGTAACGCCCTGGCGCACCGCGACACAGGTCTGTTCGCCGGAGGCGGGAAAATTCTGATAGACTGCCGCCCCCGCCGACAGGCGCCTGTTCATTGTTACGGCTGCGGTTTCATGTCTCCAGCACAATTTATGCGATTGGCAGATGTCCAGGCCAGGATGCTGCTGAAGGCGGATGCCTATAAATTCAGGATGGGATACCTGTGGTGGTTTATCGAGCCCCTGCTGTGGGTGTCGATCTTCTACCTGGTGTTCGACATCATCCTGGACACCCACGGCCAGGATGGCAGCAGCTTCCTGGTGTTCCTGGCCACCGGCAAGCTGGCCTTCATCTGGTTTTCCAAAACGGTGCAGCGCGCGTCGCTGAGTATCGTTGGCAACGCCGGTCTGATCGCCAAGGTCAACGTGCCCAAGGCCCTGGTTCCCATGGCGGTGGTGCAGGAAGGCCTGTATCGCCAGTCCACAGTCTATGGCCTGATGCTGGCCATTTTGCTGTTGTTTGGCTACGCCCCGACCCTCGCATGGCTCTGGCTGGTGCCGCTGCTGCTGGTGTATTACCTGATGATCGTGGCTTGCGCGCTGGTGGGTGCCTACCTGGTTTGCCTGGTGCGCGATTTCATCCAGATCATTCCGCTGGGCATGACTTTTTTGCTCTTTGTCTCCGGCGTGTTCTGGGATATTCACCAGATCGGCGATCCAGTGAAAGTGCAACTGGTGCTCACGCTCGATCCCCTGGCCTACATGGTGGACGCCCACCGCCAGATACTGATTCATCACCAGGCGCCGGATCTCGGTCTGTTGCTGGGCGTGGCGGCCGGTTCCTGCCTGCTGACCGCAGGCATGGTCTGGCTGATGCGGCGCCACAGCCAGATGCTGGCGCTCAGAGTATTGACATGAGTACCCGACAAACCCAGCCACAGCAGCGGCGGGTGATGCTGGCATTCGACAGCGTCACCCTGGACTACCGTGCCAGCAAGGCCAGCTTCGACCAGGGCATACACCATGTGCTGAACGGCGTGTCCCTGCAGCTTTACGAAAACGAGACCCTCGGCATCATCGGCCGCAACGGCGTTGGCAAGACCACCATCCTGCGGCTCATGGCCGGCATCCTGGCGCCGACCAGCGGCCGTATCCGCATGCGCCCTGGCAAGTCCGCCTCGCTGCTGTCGATTGGCCTGGGTTTCAAAGACGAGCTGACCGGCCGGGACAATGCGCTGCTGTCGGCGATGCTGCAGGGCGCCACCGAGCGGGAGGCCCGGTCCTTTCTCTCGGGCATCAAGGAGTTTTCGGAACTGGGTGATTCCTTCGAGGAACCGGTGAAAACCTACTCCGCGGGTATGCGCTCGCGGCTCGGATTCACCACCGCGCTGCTGACGCATGTGGATATCCTGCTGATCGACGAGGTGCTGAGCGTGGGCGATGCCCAGTTCCGCCGGAAGGCGGAGGAGGCCATGCAGGAGCGCATTCGCGGCGAGCAAACCGCGGTGTTCGTGTCGCACGCGGAAATGCAGGTCAGGAAGCTCTGCGACCGGGTGATCTGGCTGGAGAACGGTGAGGTCCAGGGCGAGGGAGCTGCCGAGGTGGTGCTCGCCCAGTACAACGAGGCGATGAAGCAACCGCGGCAGCCTTGAGTGCGCCGGCCCGCGGATTACTTCTCTGCCGGCCTGGCCAGGCGTGTTGCCGCTACGCCGGCGCTCATGGCGACCGCCAGGTCGATGGCGGTCACCAGGCTATTGGGTGAAGCGCCGCCGGTACCGGCCAGTGTCAGTGCCGTGCCGTGATCCACCGAGGTGCGCACGATCGGCAGCCCGAGGGTGATGTTCACCGCTTCCCCGAAACCCGCGTATTTCAGTACCGGCAGTCCCTGGTCGTGGTACATGGCGAGGAAGGCGTCGGCCGTCGACAGCCATTGCGGGTTGAAGGCGGTGTCCGCCGGCAGTGGTCCTGGCAGCTTCCAGCCCCTGCCCCGCAAGGTTTCCAGGGTCGGTGCGATGGTATCGATTTCCTCCCGCCCCAGATGCCCGCCCTCGCCGGCGTGGGGGTTGAGTCCGAGCACGGCGATGGTGGGTGCGGCGATGCCGAAGCGGGTTCGCAGTGCACTGTGCAGTATCTCGATGGTGCGCACCAGGTTGTCCCGGGTCACCGCCGCCGGCACCGCCGACAGTGGCAGGTGGGTGGTTACCAGTGCCACCCGCAGATGCTCGGTGGCCAGCATCATTACCACCTTGTCGGTACCGGTCTGGTCCGCCAGGTATTCGGTGTGTCCGCTGAAGGGCACGCCGGCGTCGTTGATCACTGATTTTTGCACCGGGGCCGTGACCATGGCGTGAAACGGCCCGGACCGGCAATGCTTGATGGCGATATCCAGGGTATTCAATACATAGCGGGCATTGGCGGGGTTCAGTTGCCCGGGAACGGCGGCTGCCGCCAGTGGCGCGTGCAGCACCGGCAGCAGGCCGGGCCGGTGCCGGTGCGCCGCCTGGCCGGGATCCCATGCGATCAGTTCCACCGGCAGTCCCAGCGTCGCGGCACGCGCCACCAGCAGGTCAATATCGCCGACGGCGACCAGATGCGCGTCCCACTCCCGCTGCGCCGCCATCAGGGTGATGTCGGGGCCGATGCCCGCCGGCTCGCCGGTGGTGACGATGATGCTGCGCGGAGTGTTCATATGCGGCGGGTGGCGTAGCGGTGGCTCAGGGGCCGGGCGCAGGCGCGCGCCCCGGTCTCATTTGATATCCACGAAGGCTTCATCGCGAATCTTGCGCAGCCAGGCATCCAGTTCTTCCTGGTATTTGCGACCGTGCAAGTACTCCGCGGCCTTGTTGCGGATGGCGAGCTGGGTGACGTCCTGTTCGCGCCGCTCGGTGACTTCCAGGATATGCCAGCCGAACTGGCTGCGCACCGGGTCGGATACCACGCCAACGGGGTTGCTTTCCATCACGGCCTCGAATTCGGGAACCATCTGGCCGCGCTGGGTCCAACCCAGGTCTCCGCCCTCCTGGGCGGAGCCGATGTCCTCGGAGTATTCCCTGGCCAGGGTCGCAAAATCTTCGCCGCCTTCGATCCGCTGTTTCAGTTCGGCGACCAGTTGCCGGGCCTGCTCGCCGGTCCTGATCTCGCTGGGCTTGATCAGGATGTGGCGCACCCGGGTCTGGTCCACGATCTGCTCGCCGCCGCGCTTGTCGTTCATGTTGATAAGGTGAATGCCGCTGGCACTGTGAATCGGGTCGGCAGTTTCTCCCGGGGCCAGTTTGGGGGCGATGTCGGCGAACAGGGAGGGCAGGTCATTTTTGCTGCGCCAGCCGAGGTCGCCGCCGGTGAAGGCGTATTTGCCGGTGCTGGAGGAAATGACCTGGTCGAAAAGTTCGCCATTGCGGATGCGTTTGAGCAGTTTTGCCACGTAGGCCTCGGCGGCGTCCTGCTCGGCCTGGGGGGCGTCCGGGGAGATGGCCAGCAGGGCGTGCACGATGCGGTACTCCGGCTGGGTCAGGGCCTTGCCTTCCTCGGTGCCGAGGAAGTTGTCGATTTCCTGGTCGGTGATCTGGATGCGCTGGCTGACATTACCGCCCTGCACCCGCTGCAGTATCATCTCCCGGCGCAGATTGTCGCGCATGGCGGGGTAGGACTGACCCTCCTGACCCAGACGGTCGATGAACTGGTCGACAGTCATGCGATTCTGGCTGGCAATACGCGCCACCGCGGCGTCGAGCTGGGCGTCGGAAATGCGCACCCCCACGCGCTGGCCCATCTGCAATTGAATGCTCTCGAGGATCAGCCGGTCCAGGGTCTCGCGGATCAGGGTGTCCTCTGGTGGCATCTCCATGCCGCGGGCCTGGATCGACTCGGTAACCTGGGCCAGCCGTTCGCGCAGCTCGGAGGCCATGATGACATCGTCATCGACGATGGCGACCACCTGGTCCAGTATTTCGGTGGCGGCGCGGGCCGCGGGAGCGGCCGGCAAGGTTGTGGCCAGGGCCAGCACCAGCAGGCCGGCGGCGGCGAAGGTGTTTTTCAACAGCCTGTTAATAGTCACGGTCTGTATATCCTCGAATCATGTCTTCCATCAGGCCGGAGACGCGGCTGCCAAAGCCGCCCATGCCTTTGAGTACCAATTGGACCTGAGTGGAGGATTCCCGTTCCAGATCGGGGTTGCTGTAGTCGACGACCTCCCCGGAAACGGATTCAAAATAGCGCAGGTGCAGCACGCGCACCTGCCAGCAGCAGGTATCATATTGGACGCCGATCATATCTTCCACGCTCTCGCTGTCCTGGACGCTGTAGTTGATGGCGCCGAACACGCTCCAGCGATTGCCCAGCGGGAAAAAGGCGGAGAAGTGGGCCTGCTCGGTAATCCTCTGGGTCTGGGGCTGCGTCTGGATGCTGGTGAGCGGCCGGCGGTAGGAGTAGCCCATATTGAACAGGCTGTCGTCGCGCCGGTAGCTGGCTTGCAGGTGGCCGGCGTTCATCTCGGTGCTGTAGGGGTCCCACACCAGGCTGGAGCGCAGGGTCAGGCGCTCGTTGGGATAGAAATTGACTTCGGCGGCCATTTCCGAGCCGGA
>JBKDZQ010000766.1:0-3665 GCA_047971325.1 Parahaliea sp. | reverse complement strand
AATGACGTTGCCATTGCCGCAATCGATGCCGTGGTGGGCATAGACGCCGCCGACCCGATGAGCATAGATATGATCGCCAGCAGCCATGTTTTGCAGTGTCCTCAGGGCCTTTTTGGAAAGTGTAAACCACATCAAGGATTCGACCTAAAAAAGCACGGGAGACACTGTCGGCGTGCATGAAGTAAAAGCCGCCAGCCCCTGCGGTTCCGCTGAAAAGTTGACAGAATGTCCGACCTGCCAAATAGCGGCTTATCGCAAACCCAATGCTGCGTTTGGTTTCAGTGGTCGCCGGGCCCACCAAATCAGGCAGGTTTGTTTTTTAGTAAATCAAATGTAAACTCCACAGTGGACAGCGTGGCCAGCAATCCGGTCAACAATGAGATAACGATAAGCGCATGGAGTCGAAGGCGCCGGTGGTTGTGGAGTCCTGGGTATTGGGTTCAGTGGCCGTCAACACCGGTGCCAACCCCTGTTGCCTGTCGATGGTGGGGGGTACAAGAGTATGCAGCACGTTCCCAAGGTCGATACCAGGGTGCCGGCGCGCCCCTTGGGTCTGCACCAGATTACCGCAGTCGAAGCGGCCCCGCCCGAGCTGGTTTCCATCGCTGCGGCGGTGGGTTGCCAGGAAGTCTGCGTTTTTACCAATATTCCCAATCTGGAGGGGGGAGACACCGCCGCTCCGCCGCCTTTTCCGCTGGTCACCGAGGGTAACCGGGCGGAGCTGGTCGCGCGGCTGCGGGATTCGGGGGTGAGAGTTGCCAATATCGAATTTTTTTCCCTGACCCCCGGACTCGATGTCGAAAGCTATCGACACGCACTGGCGCTCGGCGCTGAACTGGGCGCCCGCTGTGCCGTCACCCACATCATGGACCCGGACAAATCGCGGATTGTGGACCAGCTTGGGCGGTTGGCCGATATCGCGGCGCAATACTCACTGGATGTCGCACTGGAGTTTATGGGACTGTCACCGGCCTGCAATTCCCTGGGGAGAGCGGTGGAACTGGTGCGCCAGGTGAGAAGGCGCAACACCGGTATCGCGGTGGATTTATTGCATCTGGTGCGAACCGGTGGTGTGCCCGCGGATGTCGCCGAACTGCCCGCGGAGCTGATCAAGTACGCCCAGTTGTGCGATGGTGCGGCCATGGGGGCCACGGCGGACTATCTCGACGAAGCGCTGCACGCCCGTATGGTTCCGGGGGCGGGTTGCTTCCCGGTGCGCGAGTTCCTCAACGCCCTGCCTGCCCACCTGCCAATTGATATCGAAGTGCCGCGAATGGCCCTTCAGCGTGCCGGCGTGCCGGCTCTGGAACGGGCGCGGGAGGCGGTGGCTGCCTCCAGACACCTGTTCACTCCCGGCGCGCAGCAGCGCAACCCGATTCCCAACAGGAGACCACAATGACGGCTTTGACCAATTACCAATGGATTCTGTCGGCGCGACCCCGCGGACTGTTAAAGCCCGCCGACCTGAACCTCAGAGAGAGCCCAGTGCCGGTCCTGCGGGAGGGCCAGTGCCTGATCAAGCTCCGCTATATCGCCATGGATCCCGCCACCCGCGGCTGGATAGCAGATGACGGCGGTTACCTGGAGCCCCTGCCGCTGGGTGGGCCGGTGCTCGGCGTTACTGTGGGAGACGTGATAGAGAGCAAAAACCCGGCTATCAAAGCGGGGCTGGTGGTGGCCGGGGTGGCGCCCTGGGCGAAATACATCGTGGTGGACCAGGACCAGATGTCCTCCACGCGGACCGGTCGGCAGGGTGTGCTGGCGCCCATGGATACCTCCACCGGGCACGATCTGTCGATGTACCTGCACGCCATGGGCACCAGTGGCGGCACCGCCTACTACGGCCTGCTGGAGGTTGCCGCGATGAAAACCGGCGACGCGGTACTGGTCAGCACCGCCGGTGGCAGTGTTGGCTCGCTGGTGGGACAGATTGCCAGATTGAAAGGGGCCAGCAGGGTGGTCGGCCTTGCCGGTGGCGCCGAAAAATGCGCCGACGTGGTGAATGCCTTCGGCTTCGACGCCTGCATCGAGTACAAAGCCACCGACGACCTGTCCGCCGCCATCGCCGAAGCCTTGCCCGGGGGATTGGACGTCTACTTCGACAACGTCGGTGGCAGGACCCTGGAGGCGGCGCTCAATAACCTGGCCAAGGGCGCGCGCATCGCCGTGTGCGGGATGATTTCCCAGTACAACGCTTCCAGTCCCGAGGCGGGTCCAGGCAACCTGTGGAACCTGCTGGTGCACACCGCGCGCATCGAGGGCTTTTTGGTGTCGGACTATTTCGGCACCCCCGAATGCGAGGCGGCCTACGCTGAGATGAGTGGGTGGCTGCACCAGGGGAAGATGGTTGCCAGGGTGGATGTGCGCGATGATTTCGAGCACATTGTCGATGTCTACAACCTGCTGTTCAGCGGCGGCCATAACGGTCGTTTGCTGGTGCGCGTGCCCGACTGAACCAAAAAGGTTGCGGTGGCGGGTCAGGACAGGCGGGTCGACAGGGTTTTACGTGGCCGCTCGGTGTTCGCGGTCAGCCAGGTCGGCCGCCCCAGGGCGTAGCCCTGCCCGTAGTCGGCTCCCAGCTCTGCCAGCCGCTGGGCGATGGCATGGGACTCGACGAATTCGGCGATGGTTTGAATACCCATGACCTGGGCGATATCGATCACTGATTTGACAAAAATCTGGTCGACGGGATCGTCGAGAATATCGCGCACGAACATGCCGTCGATCTTGAGAAATTCCACTGGCAGGTTCTTCAGGTATCCAAAGGAGGACACGCCGGTACCAAAATCATCCAGCGCAAAGGCACAGCCCAGGTCGTTCATGCGCTGCATGTAGCGGGTCATGGCTTCCAGGTTGCTGATCACCGCGGTTTCGGTGATTTCAAAATTAACGCAACCCCTGGGCAGGCTGGCGCGGGCGATCGTCTGTTCCAGGAAATCCATGAAACTGGCATCACTGAGGCTGATGCCGGACAGGTTGACCCAGTAGTGGCTGTGATTTGCCTCCAGCACACCTGCCTTCAGGCGGCTCACCAGGTTGCTGACCACCCAGCGGTCGATTTTCTTGCTGAGGCCGTAACGCTCGGCGGCGGGCAGGAATACATCGGGAGTAATCAGCGAGTTGTTGCTGCGATGCTGCAGGCGCAGCAACACTTCATATCGCGCGTGGCCGCAAGCTTTTTTCAGTGGGAGAATGGGCTGTGAAAACAGTACAAACTCGTCATTTTCCAGCGCCTCCTGCAGCCGCTGTGCCCAGCGAATCTCCCCCTGGCGCCGCTGGGTGGCAAGGTCTTCACCTTCGAAAATGTGTACCCGGTTGCGGCCCCCATCCTTGGCGGTATAGCAGGCTGCGTCCGCCTGTTTCATCAGCCAGGAAACATCGGCTGTTTCATGGTCTATCATGATGCCACCGACGCTGGCGCCGATGCGAAACAGGCGTTCTTCCCAGTGGAACTCCAGGCGCGCGATATGCTCGCGCATTCTTTCCGCGAGGATTCGCGCCGAGCGGATATCACAGTTGCGCAACAGGACAGCGAATTCGTCGCCACCAAGGCGGGTGACCAGGTTCGCTTCGCCGACAATGCCGGTCAGCAGATCGGCTACCATCTGCAGCAGCTCGTCGCCGGCGGCGTGCCCACAGGTATCGTTGACGATCTTGAACTGGTC
>JBKDZQ010000765.1:0-4176 GCA_047971325.1 Parahaliea sp. | reverse complement strand
CCCCAGTTCATGCCGATGATCGATGATCACTACGCCACCACCGTGTTCGAGATGTACCCCAACGGCCACAACCGCATGATCGAGAAGCTGCAACCGTCCTCCCGGCTGCCGGTGGAGACGGAAATACAGCCTCTGTGGAAGGAGGTGCTGGAAGCCTGGGACATCGATCCCGCCGACTTTGCCGGTCGCGCCCAGGAAGCCCGCCTCGCCCTGCAGGAGGCGCGGCGCCGTCTCGGGCCGGAGCGCGGCTTTCACTATTTCGAGAAGTTCACGCCCGACGAACTCACCGACCAGATGCACCACACCTGCTTCCCCAACCTGACGCTGACCGGCACGCCCGAGGGGCTGCACGTCTTTCGCACCGAACCCGATGCCGAGGACCCCAACTGGTCGACCTTCGACTACTGGTATCTCACGCCGCGGGTGGAGGGCGCGAGGGAAGTGGCCACCCTCTACGGCATGCGCCCCTACGAGGAAGCCGAACACGAATTCGGCAACTTTGCCGAGTATGAAGCGGCGCTGGACCAGGGTGACTTTCTCAGCCAGGATCTGTCGCTGGCCGAAACCCAGCAGAGCGGGCTGCGCTCCATGGCCTTCGAGGGCAGCTATCTGGCGGGGCAGGAAACCCGCGTCGCCCGCTTCCACGAAGTGCTCAATGACTACCTGGAGGGCCGGCGCTAGCGCTGGCCTTGAACACCATCGCTGCTGGCGTCGCTGGTGAGAGGCTTAACCGGCGCCGGGGAGTGGCGCCGGTGCGGGGACTGTTATCCCCGGTTTACCAGTTGTAGTTGAAGTCGATGCCATACTCCCGCGGAGTACCCAGGGCGGCGATGCCGAAGGTGGGGGCGTACCACTGCTTCTGCAGGAAGTACTCCTTGTCCGTCAGGTTGCGGCCGTAGATGCCGACCCCCCATTTGCCGCTGTCCGGCTGCCAGCTGATCTTGGCATTGACCAGGGTGATTTCACCCACCACTTCCTCCGGGTAGGCGGTGTAGTTGCTGACTTTCTCGCTGCTGTGGGTCACCTGGGCGAAGAAATCGGCCTCCCCACCGGCGATGGGCAGGGTGTAGTTGGCGCTGACGTTGCCGCTCCAGCGCGGGGCGTTCATCAGCGGGTTGCCGGCGAAGCTGATGGTCTCGAGCACGCCGCTCACCGGGTCCAGCGCGGTGGTGTCGTACTCGTCGTACTGGGCGTCCAGGTAGGCCGCGGCCAGGTTGAATACCAGGTTGTCGGTGGCGTAGGCGGTGATTTCCAGTTCCGCTCCAGAGGAACTGGCCTCACCGGCGTTCTGCACGCTGGCGCTGTTGTTACCGTTGGGATAGGTCACGTTCTGGGTGACCTGCATGTCCTGGTACTCGTTGTAGAACACCGCCAGGTTGGCGCGCACCCGCCGTTCGAACAGGTCGGCCTTGACGCCGATCTCGAAGGTGTCCAGGAATTCCGGGTCGAAGGGTCCGATATCCTGCGCCACCACGATGCGGCCGGTAAAACCGCCGGACTTGAAGCCGCGGGCGTAGTAGCCGTAGACCATCACATCGTCGTTCAGCTGGTAGTCCAGCCCCAGCTTGTAGCCCACTTCACCCCAGGATTCCTCACCCTCGGCAATAACCACGGTGCTGGGGATGACCGGATCGTCAAAGCTCGACAGGCTGCCGGGGGTGGCGGTGAAGGAAATGGAGGTCAGGGACAGGGCCTCGGTTTCCTCGTAGGCATAGCGCACGCCCGCCTGCAGGGTCAGCGCATCGCTGAGGCTGTAGTAAGCCTGGGCGAACACGGAGGCGGACCAGTTTTCCTGTTCCTGCCTTTGCGGCTGCCCGGTGCCACGCCCGAAGCCATCCAGCATGGTTTCCTGGTTCAACTCGTATTCCTGTTGCAGGTAGAAGGCGCCGGCGGTCATCCGCAGACGCTCGCCCAGTTCGAAGGAGTCGCGAATTTCCTGGGTGAATTGCCAGTGGTCAGTGGTGCGGTTGGTTTGCAGCAACTGCTCGGTGGTGGCATCGTCGTCGGAGTACAGGTCCTGATCGTACTCCCGGTAGCTGGTGATGGAGACCCAGTCGCCGCTGTTGGTGGACCAGTTCTGGGTCAGGGTCAGGGCGTAGACATCCTTGTCGTTCTGGTCCGGGAAGCCTGCGTTCTGCCCGCGCCGGTAGATCGGCTCATCGCTGGTCTGGCCCGGCAGGTACAGCACCATGGAAGGGGAGGAAATGTTACGGTTGGTCTGGGAACCGTTGCGGAAGCGCCCGTACTCGGCGATCAGGGTGGCGTTGTAGTCGTCCTTTTCGTACTTGAGGTAGCCGCGCAGGGAGGTGGTGTCCACGGAGCCCAGGTCGTCACCGTTCAGATAGTTCTTGAAATAGCCATCCTGTTCCGTGTGCAGCAGGCTGATCTTGCCGGCCAGTTGTTCAGTGATGGGAAAGTTGACGGCGCCGTTCAGCTCCAGCCGGTCGAAGTTGCCGACGTTGACCTGCACCTCGCCACCGAGTTCACCGGTGGGTTGCTTGGTGATGACGTTGACCACGCCGCCGGTGGTATTGGCGCCGAACAGGGTGCCCTGGGGGCCGCGCAAGATCTCCACCCGCTCGATATCGAACAGCGACTGCAGGGCGTTGGTGTTCACGCCAACCACCACGCCGTCCACCACCACCGACACCGTGGTGCCTACATAGGGATCTGCGTCGTTGACACCGACCCCGCGGATGGTAAAGACCGCCGAGTCGGGGGAGTTGGAGAAATGGTTGATCTGCACATTGGGCAGGGAGTTGCTCATGCCCTCGATATTGGTGATGTTCTGCTGGGCGAGGCTTGCACCGGTCAGGGCGGTCACCGCGATCGGCACCTCCTGCATGCTCTGCTGCACCTTCTGGGCGGTGACCACCACCTCCTCGAGTTGGGCCGCGGCCTGGCTGGCGGCGATGACCGCCACTGCAAGGGTGCTGAGTGTGGGCAGGGATTGGGCAAAAACACGTGGTTTCATGGTAGTGACCGTGCAGTAGCGGGCGCCGTCTTGGCAGGCTGTGCCGGGGGCGGGGCCATTGTTATGGTTAAGGGTGTTCAGTCGTTGGCCGCGCCGGAGGCAACCCACTCGCGGAACAGGGCGAGGGTCGTCGCATCCAGCGGCGGCTCGTTGAAAGGCATGCGCAGACCGGTGCCACCGGCGTCCAGATGGGTGCCCTCCAGCTTGCGTATCAGGTAACTCTGCCCGGGATCGCCCGGCAGCACCCGCATCATGCCGGGAGCCTGCACCGAGGCCACATCCACCAGGTAGCCGTAGGCGGCCCTGGGATGCAGGGCCATGTTGCCGGCCTCGGTACCGGTGAGGTGGCAGATGGCACAGCGCTTCTTCAGCACCGGCACAATGTTATTCTTGAAGCTCACTGCGCCACTGGCGCTCGTCTCCTCAGCGGTCGCCTGGATAGCGGGGTTCAGCACCAGTAGAACCCCGAGTGCGGCCGCCCGCCACCGGTTTTTCATGCGCTTACCGCGTGTATGCCGGCGATGTGGCCGAAGGTCAGGGCGGGGCCGATGGTGCCGCCGGCACCGGCATAGGCCTGGCGGGTGGGGCTGGAAATGCAGTTGCCCGCACCGTAGAGCCCGGGGATGGGGGTGCCGTCCACCGCCAGTACCTGGGCGTGCTCGTTGATTACCGGGCCGCCACAGGTATCCAGTGCCCCCGCCGCGAGGATGAAGGCGTAGTAGGGGCCTTTGCCAGTGAAGGGATGCATTACCAGGCTGGGCAGCGAATTGACCGGGTATTCGCTACCTTCCCGGCGAGTGGAAAACAGCTTGTGCCAGTCCGAGTCGTACTCGTGCGCACCGCGGCCGAACTCCGGGTCCTTGCCCTTGCGCGCGTAGCCGTTGAAGCGCTTGATCGTGGCCTTCAGCTCCTTGCCGAAACCCTCGTCCAGGGTGAAACCGCCACTTTTGTCCTTTAGTTCTTCCAGACGGCTGGCGATATTGGCGCTGAGTTCGTCCCAGTCCTTGCCCTCGATCATAAAGCGCGAGCCACGCTTTTCGAGCGGGAAGGGGAAGGCGCCGCCGAAGGCGTCTAGGCTGCGGTCGTCGAAGATCATGAACTGCAACTGGTTGGGATATTCCTCCCGCGTGGGATCGTAGTAGAAATGGGTGCGGGTGCGGTCGTTGTAGTTGCGTTTTTCGTTGGTGATGCGCTTGCCGTAG
>JBKDZQ010000764.1:0-6561 GCA_047971325.1 Parahaliea sp. | reverse complement strand
GGGCTGGCCGGAGCCGCGGGTGATCGTGCGCTTCTGGATCATCACCGTGATGCTGGTGCTGTTCGGACTGGCGACACTGAAGTTGCGTTGAAAACGGCTGCGTTGACAAGGGTATGAGAGGAGCAGGCAAAGCAATGACACAGGACATGATTGCAAGCAGTGGCAACCGGGTCGTTTTCGGCCTGGGTGGCACCGGCCTGTCCTGCGCCCGCTACCTGCATCAGCGCGGCCTGCCCTTTTGCGTGGTGGACACCCGCCCCGAGCCGCCCGGCATCGCGGTGCTGCGCCGCGAAATGCCCGGGGTGACGGTGTTTGCCGGCGATATTCCGGTGGCGGTGCTGGAGAGTGCCGGCGAGCTGATCGTCAGCCCCGGCGTGGCGCTGGACGACCCGCGGGTCCGGGTGGCGGTGGAGGCCGGTGCCCGGGTGCTCGGCGATATCGACCTGTTCGTGGCCGAGGCCGTGGCGCCGGTCATCGGCATTACCGGTTCCAACGCCAAGTCAACCGTCACCGAGCTGGTGGGCGCCATGGCGCGCGCCGCCGGCCTGGATGTCGGGGTGGGCGGCAACCTTGGCACGCCGGCGCTGGAGCTGCTGGATCCGGCGCGCGAGCTGTATGTGCTGGAGCTGTCCAGCTTTCAGCTGGAGCGCGCCGGCGAGCTGGGGCTGGCGGTGGCCAGTGTGCTCAATATCAGTCCCGATCACCTTGATCGCCATGGCAGCATGCCGGGTTACCACCAGGCCAAGCACCGCATTTTTCGCGGTTGCGCCCAGGCGGTGGTGAATCGCGACGACAGCCTGACCGTTCCGCTGGTGGGCGATCACGTCGCCGTCACCAGCTGGCGTCTGCGAGAGCCGGAGCTGGACGGATTCGGTCTGCGCCAGATCGACGGGGTGGAAACCCTGTGCCACGGTTTTGAACCACTGATCGCCGCCGCCGAGCTGCCGCTGGCGGGACGCCACAACTGCGCCAACGTGCTGGCGGCGCTGGCCATCGGCGCTGCCGCCAGCCTGCCCATGCCGGCCATGCTGGCCGCGGTACGCGCCTTCCGCGGCCTGCCCCACCGCTGCCAGACGGTGGCGGAGATCGCCGGTGTGCGCTATGTCGACGATTCCAAGGGCACCAATATCGGCGCCAGCGAGGCGGCGCTGGACGGCCTGGGCGGCGCCGGCAATGTCCTGCTGATCGCCGGTGGCGTGGCCAAGGGCGCCGATTTTCGCGCGCTGCGCCGGGCCGTCGCCGCCCACTGCAGGCAGGTGCTGGTGCTGGGTGAGGCCGCCGGCGAGCTGCGCGCGGCACTGGCCGAGGTGGTGCCGGTGGTGGATGTTGCCGATATGGCCGAGGCGGTGGCGACGGCGGCGACGGCGGCGCAGCCGGGTGATCTCGTGCTGCTGTCACCGGCCTGCGCCAGCTTCGACATGTTCAGCGGCTATGCCCAGCGCGGCGAAGTCTTTGCCGCCGTCGTGCGGCAGCTGGAGGCGGGCGCATGACGGCGCTCATTCTCGAACGGCGTGCTCCGCGCCTGGATCCGACCCTGACGCTGCTGGGCCTGGCCCTGCTGCTGGTGGGGCTGGTGTCGATTGCGTCTGCCTCCATCGAGTTTGACGACTGGCACTACAACAATCCCTGGTATCACTCGCTGCGGCACCTGATCTATCTGGTGGTGGCGCTGATGGCGGTCGCGCTGGTGGTTCGCACGCCGCTGCAGGTGCTGCAGAAAACCGGCTGGATATGGCTGTTTGGTGCGCTGGCGCTGCTGGTGCTGGTGCTGGTGCCGGGGATCGGCAGGGAGGTCAAGGGCGGCCAGCGCTGGCTGCCACTGGGTGTCGTCACCGTGCAGCCCTCCGAGCTGGCCAAGGCCGCGGTGGTGATCTATCTGGCCGGCTATCTGTCCCGTCACGCCGAACTGGCGCGTTCCGGACTCAAGGGTTTTGGGCTGCCGGTGGCGGTGCTGTTTGCGGTGGGTCTGCTGCTGGTGGTGGAACCCGACTATGGGGCCACGGTCATCGTTGTCGGCACCGCACTGGGCATGATGTTCCTGGCCGGCATGCGGTTGTGGCCCTTCACACTGGTGCTGGTGGTGGCCCTGCTGGGGCTGGCGGCGCTGGCCTTGTTCTCCGACTACCGCGAGTCGCGCATCGCCACTTTCCTCGACCCCTGGGCCGACCCCTATGGTGAGGGCCTGCAGCTGATCCAGTCGATGATTGCCTTCGCCCGTGGCGAGTGGCTGGGTGTCGGGCTCGGCAACAGTGTGCAGAAGCTGTTCTACCTGCCGGAGGCTCACAACGATTTCGTGTTCTCCATCTGGGCGGAGGAAACCGGTTTTGTCGGCGCCGCGCTGGTGATTGGCCTTTACGTTGCGCTGGTTGCCCGCATCCTCCAGGTGGGACGCCAGTCGGCGGCGGCGGGGGCGGATTTTGGCGCCTACCTCTGCTACGGCGTGGCGCTGATGTTCTCCGGCCAGGCCTTCATCAACCTGGGGGTCAGCTCCGGCCTGCTGCCCACCAAGGGCCTGACCCTGCCCTTTATCAGCTATGGCGGCTCCAGCCTGGTGGTGTGCTGCATGCTGCTGGCCATGGTGCTGCGGGTGCAGGCCGAACTGCCGGCCGGCACACCACAGGCGCTGCCAGGGAGCAGGCGATGAGCGCCCGGGCGAGGATTCTGGTGATGGCGGGGGGCACTGGTGGCCATGTCTACCCGGCGCGGGCGGTGGCCCTGGAACTCATCGAGCGCGGCCACCGTGTCGACTGGGTGGGCACCCGCCGCGGGCTGGAAACGCGGGTGGTACCGGCCGCCGGCCTGGTGCTACATACCCTGGTGGTGCGCGGCGTGCGTGGCAAGAACCCGCTGCACACCCTGCTCGGCCTCGCGGCCCTGTGCTGGGCGCAGTTGCAGGCGCTGGCCCTGGTGGCGCGTCTGCGTCCGGCCTGTGTGCTGGGTATGGGAGGCTACGCCGCCGGCCCCGCCGGCCTTGCCGCCTGGCTGTTGCGCCGGCCGCTGGTAGTGCACGAACAGAACGCCGTGGCTGGCACCACCAACCGATTGCTGGCGCCGCTGGCCAGGCGGGTGCTGGCGGGCTTTCCCGGTGCCTTTGCCGGTCGTGAGGACGTGCGGGTGCTGGGCAACCCGGTGCGGGCCGAACTGCTGGCGGCGGCGCAGCGCAAACAGTGGCAGTTTGACGGCCAGCGCCCCCTGCGTCTGCTGGTGATGGGGGGCAGCCTGGGTGCCAGGCCAATCAACAGGCTGCTGCCCGATGCCATACGCTGCCTCTGCGATGTACACGGCGAGGCGGCGATCGAAGTGCTGCACCAGACCGGCAGCGCGGATGCCCAGGCGGTGGCCGCCAGCTATGGCGACCTGCTCGGGGAGCAGGTGCGGGTGTGGGAGTTTATCGACGACATGGCCGGGGCCTACGGCTGGGCCGACCTGGTGCTGTGCCGCGCCGGGGCCCTGACCGTGGCGGAGCTGGCGGTGATGGGCCTGCCCTCCCTGCTGGTGCCGCTGCCCCAGGCGATCGACGATCACCAGACCGCCAACGCCCGCTCGCTGGCCGATCGTGGCGCCGGGTTGCTGTTGCGTCAGGCGGAACTGGATGCACCGCGCCTGGCCCGAACCCTCGGCGGTTTTATCGAGCACCCCCAGCAGCTGGAGAGCATGGCAGCCGCCGCCCGGACCGCGGCCCTGCCCGAGGCCACCGCCTGCGTAGCGGATTGCTGCGAGGAGCTGTGTCATGGCTGAGCGCAATGCCTACAACGTGCCGGAAATGCGTCGTATCCGCCACATACATATGATCGGTGTCGGCGGCTCCGGCATGAGCGGTATCGCCGAAGTGCTGGTCAACCTGGGTTACGAGGTCAGCGGCTCCGATTTACGCCGCAGCCCGGTGACCGAGCGCCTGGAAGGGCTGGGCATCGCGCTGCACATCGGCCACGCCGCCGCCAACATCGGTCGCGCCGATGTGGTGGTGAGCTCCAGCGCGGTGAGCGCCGACAACCCGGAAGTGGTGGCGGCCCGCGAGGCGCGTATTCCGGTGGTGCCGCGGGCGGAGATGCTCGCGGAGCTGATGCGCTACCGCCACGGTATCGCGGTGGCCGGCACCCACGGCAAGACCACCACCACCAGCCTGATCGCCGCCCTGTTCGGCGAGGCCGGCCTGGACCCGACCTACGTCATCGGCGGGCGGGTGAACAGCAGCGGCAGCAACGCCCAGCTCGGCGCCAGCCGCTTCCTGGTGGCGGAGGCGGACGAGAGCGATGCCTCCTTCCTGCACCTGCAGCCGATGGTGGCGGTGATCACCAATATCGAAGCCGACCACATGGAAACCTACGGTGGTGACTTCTCCGTCCTGCGCCAGACCGTTATCGATTTTCTGCACAACCTGCCCTTCTATGGTCTGGCGGTGCTGTGCATCGACGATCCGGTGGTGGCAAGCCTGCTGCCGGAGGCCGGCCGCCAGGTGCTGACCTATGGCTTCGATGCCGCCGCCGACTACCACATCAGCGACCTGCAACCCCAGGGCCTTGCCACCGCCTTTACGGTTCGCCGTCCGGGTGGATTGCAAGCGCTGCGGGTGCGCCTGGACATGCCTGGCTCCCACAATGTACTCAATGCCACCGCGGCCATCGCGGTGGCCAGTGATGAGGGTCTTTCGGATGAGGCCATCACTCGCGGCCTGGAGGGTTTTGCCGGCGTTGGGCGCCGCTTCAGCCAGCTCGGCGAGCTGCACTTCACCGGCGGCAGTGCGCTGCTGGTGGATGACTACGGCCACCACCCCACGGAAGTGCGGGCCACCCTGGAGTCGGCCCGCCAGGCCTGGCCGGAGCGCCGGGTGGTGATGATCTACCAGCCGCACCGCTTCTCGCGCACCCGCGACCTCTACGAGGATTTCGTGGCGGTGTTGTCGCGCTGCGACGTCCTGCTGCTGTTGGATGTCTATCCCGCCGGCGAGGCGCCCATCCCCGGTGCCGACAGTCGCAGCCTGAGCCGCAGCATTCGCCAGCGCGGGCAGGTGGAGCCGGTGTTTGTGGATTCCCTCGAGGCCGTGCCGGAAGTGCTGGCGGACGTATTGCGCGACGGCGATGTGGTGATTACCCAGGGCGCGGGGAATGTGGGCCGACTGGCCCAGGATCTCAAAGACAGGCAGCAACTGCCGGGAAGTGATGCATGAGCCGGGACGCGAGCTGGGAGCGGCTGAAACAGAAGCCAGTGGTTGTACTGCTTGGTGGCAGCTCCGCCGAACGCGAGGTGTCGCTGAAGTCCGGTGCCACGGTGGTGGCGGCGCTGGAAACGCTGCAATGCGAGGTGCGGCGGGTGGACCCGGCTGAAACCGGCTGGATGGCACGGCTCGAGGGCGCCGGCTTTGTATTCAATGCCCTGCACGGCCCGGGTGGCGAGGACGGCGTCATGCAGGGTGCCCTGGGCGCTCTGGGTATCCCCTATACCGGCTCCGGTGTGCTCGGCTCGGCCCTGGCCATGGACAAGCAGCGCAGCAAGGAACTGTGGCAGGGCATCAACCTGCCCACGGGTGGTTTCGAGCTGCTTGGCGCGGATACCGACTGGCAGGTGGTGATCGACCGCTTCGGCAAGGTCTTCGTCAAGCCGGCCTGCGAGGGTTCCAGCATCGGCATGGCACCCGCCGCCACCGCCGCTGAACTGGAGGCGGCCTGGCGCGCCGCCAGCGCCTACGGTAGCGCGGTGCTGGCGGAGCAGTATATTGATGGTCCCGAGTACACGGTGGCCATTCTCGGCCAGCAGGCGCTGCCCTCGATTCGCCTGGAAACCGACAACGTGTTTTACGACTACCAGGCCAAGTACCTGTCCGATGACACCCGCTACCACTGTCCCAGTGGCCTGAGTGATCTCGACGAGGTGGAGATCGCTGGCCTCGCCCTGCAGGCTTTCCGCTCGCTGGGTTGCTCGGTGTGGGGCCGGGTGGACCTGATGCGGGATCGGGACGGCTGTTTCTACGTGCTGGAAGTGAACACCATTCCGGGCATGACCGACCACTCACTGGTGCCGATGGCGGCCAGGGCGGCGGGCATCGGGATCCCGGAGCTGGTGCGGCGCATTCTGGAGTTGAGTGCGACCGCGCGGGTGGCAAAACGCCTGCCGTGGTGATCGCGACAAAACAGCAAGAGCAGGCGGGTGCAGCGCGCCGCGGCGCCACCCGCAAGCCGGTCCGGGCACCGCGTGAACGCCAGCCGTGGAACTTCAACTGGCTCAACCGCCTGCTCATTCTGCTTGCTGGCGGGGCGGTGCTGGCGGCCTGTGTGCAGGCTTACGTCTACCTGCGCGCCATTCCGGTGGAGCAGGTTCTGGTGAACGGCAAGCTTCGTCACACCCAGAGCTCAGCGGTGCAGAAAATGGTGCAGTCGGCGCTGGTCGGGGGTTTTCTCAGTGCCGATCTCGGGCAGGTTCGCTCGCAACTGGAAGCGCTGCCCTGGATCTACCAGGCATCGGTGCGTCGGCGCTGGCCCAATACACTGAAGATCGATGTGGTGGAGCAGCTGCCGATCGCGCGCTGGGGTGAGGGTGGATTTCTCAATCACGAAGGCCAGGTGT
>JBKDZQ010000763.1:0-2810 GCA_047971325.1 Parahaliea sp. | reverse complement strand
CGGCACCCAGAAACGGACCATCCACACATAGCCGCCGCCCGTCCGGCGCCGTGCAGGCGCCGCAGATGCCGACGCCGCATTTGGTCAGGTAGTCGATGGAGCTGAATATCTGCTCGTCGCGGCAGAATTCGCGTTGCACTGCCTCGGCGGCCCGCACCATGGGAGCGGGGCCGCAGTTGTAGAACACCAGCCGCTCGCGCTCGCGCGGGGCCATGTCCTGCAGATGCTCCCGCAGCAGTTCGGTGACCACGCCGTGGTAGCCGGCGCTGCCGTCGTCGGTGGCAACCTGCACGCTGGCAATCTGGGCGCACTCCTCCACGAAGTACAGGCGCTCGGCGCTGCGGGCGCCGACAAAGACCTGGGCGTCGCCGAAGTCGCGGGCGATCTGGTATACCGCCGCCAGGCCGGTGCCGCCGGCCACCGCCACAATATCGGCATCGTCCGGTGGTGCCACCGGGATGCCGTGGGGGCCGCGCACGTAGGCGGTGGTGCCTGTCGGCAGCGCCATCAGCGCGTGGGTGAATTCACCCACGTCGATGACCGCCAGTGAGAAGGGATCGTCGGTGAGGGCGGAAAAGGGCTTCTCGCCGAGACCGGGAATCCACAGGAAAATGAACTCGCCGGCCTGGATGTTGATCTTGCGGTCGAAGGTGAGGAGGCAGATGTCTTCACACACCCGCTTGTTCTCCACCAGGGTGACCGGGCGGAAGCTCATGTCGATGTCGTAGCGGACGGCGTTGCCGGCGCGGTTTTTGCCGCTGTCCAGGTCCGCCGCCAGGACGCGGAAATAGTCGGCGATTTCGGCGGTGCCGAGACCGATGAGGGCGGAGCCCACACCCACCACGGCGGCGCCGGCGGCAAGGTAGGCGCGCACATCATCGGCGGTGCTGACGCCGCCGCAGCCGATGATGGGCAGGCCGGTGGCGGCGGCCACTTCACGCACACATTTCAGACCGATGGGCAGCACGCCCTTGCCGGACATGCCGCCGGCGCCGTTGCTGAGCACCGGATGGCCGTGGGCCGAGGTGTAGCCGGGGCCAACGGTATTGATGGCGCAGATGGCGTCGGCGCCGCCCTCGGCCGCAGCCCTGGCGATGTCCCCGATATTGGGGGCGTTGGGGGTGAGCTTGGGAATCACCGGGATATCCACCACCGCTTTCACCGCCGCAGTGATCGCGCGCACCATCTCCGGGTCCTGGCCCATAGCCATGCCGTAGCCCCTGGCGTGGGGGCAGGACAGGTTGAGTTCCAGGCCGTCGGATACCGATGCGAGGATCTTCGCCACTTCCACGAATTCCCCGATGCTGCCGCCGAAGATGGAGGTCAGCAGGAAGCGGTCCCGCGGTACTTTCAGAGCAGCCATCAGTTTGGCGGACTGGCGGGCGCCAGGATTGGTCAGGCCCACCGCATTGACGAAGCAGCCCGGGGCGTACTGGCTCAGCACCGGCTCGCGGTAGCCCAGGCGGGGTTCCAGGCCGATGCTCTTGGTGGTGACCACGCCCACCTCGGGCATGTGGTCGAAGACATACTGGATGATGGGCACGGCCGTGGTCACGATGCCGGAGGGCACAGTGAAGGGGCCGGACAGGGTCTTGCCGAAGAAGTCGATAGTCAAGGCGGCGCTCGGGATCCGGTTACTGACGGGCGCGGGCAGTACAGCCACCCGGGATGGCGGCAAGTATACTGCCTCCCCCGGGGTGAGTCTAAAGGCGCAGCGTCAGGCCAGCGCCAGGTATTCGCCCGCCTGCCATTGCTCGCGCAGGCGGAATTTCTGGATCTTGCCGGAGCCGGTGAGGGGGAATGCGTCCACCTCGAACCAGAGACGCGGTGTTTTCTGGGGTGACAGTTCCTGGCGCAGGTAGTCGAACAGCTCGGCGTGGTTCAGGGTTGCCCCTGGTGCCGGGCGCAGGAAAGCCGCCACTTCCTCGCCAAGCCGCTCGTCGGGCAGGCCGACCACGGCGACGTCCCCCACCGATGGATGGCGGAACAGGATTTCCTCGATTTCCCGCGGATAGATATTCTCGCCGCCGCGGATGATCATATCCTTCAGCCGGCCTTCCACCGTGATGTAACCGCGCTCGTCCATGGAGCAGAGGTCGCCGGTGTGCAGCCAGCCATCGGTGTCGATGGTGGCAGCGGTGGCCTCGGGCAGGTCGAAATATTCGAGCATCACGTGGTAGCCGCGGGTGCAGAATTCGCCGATGGTCCCGGTGGGCAGAGTTTTGCCGGTCTCCGGGTCGATAATCTTGGCTTCGGTGTGGGGCATCGGCCGACCCACGGTGAGCGCCTTGTCCTCGACACTGTCGGTGGGCAGGGTCATGGTGGCGGTGGGAGAGCATTCGGTCTGGCCGAAGGAAATGACCACCGGGGCATTGATGGCCTGCTCCAGCTTCCGTACCAGCGCGGCGGGTACAGTGGCCGCCCCGGAACCGATAAATTCAATGGAGGAAAGGTCACGGCGCTCGAAGTCCCGGTGTTCGAGGACGGCCACCAGCATGGTGGGCACGCCGGTCAGGTTCTTGGCCCGGTAGGTTTCAATCAGCTCCAGCATCAGGCCGGGGTCGAAGGTCTCCATCAGTACCAGCGTGGAGTGGTTGCCGACGGCAGACAGTACTGCCAGCCCACAGCCCGCGGTGTGGAACAGGGGCATGGGGGAGACCAGCACGCCTCCTGGTTTGAGGCTCTGCAACTTGATACTGAACAGAGCGACGTTGATCAGGCTGCGGTGTTGCAGCAAGGCACCCTTGGGAAAACCGGTAGTGCCCGAGGTGTACTGGCTCTTCACCGGATCCCTGGGGCGTACCTGCGGC
>JBKDZQ010000762.1:0-2098 GCA_047971325.1 Parahaliea sp. | reverse complement strand
AAAGCCCACCCTAAAAGTCAGCGTCGCGTTTCATGAGGTGATCCCCGAAGCGCTTGCCGCGTGGTATGACCATGTCATTGTCCTGCAGGCGGACGGGGTGACCCTGGACGCCGATCGATTGAACGCGCCCGTTGCGATCGTCGATATCGGCGGCCGCACGACGGATTACGTGGTGGTGCAGGACCAGGGCATCGTGCACGGCTCATCCGGTTCTTTGAACCGGGGCATGCTGCACCTGAAATCCCGCGTTGCGGATCTGGTGCAGGAGCAATTTGACCTGACCGGGCTGGGCGAGCAGAGCATTGCCAGGGCGGTCGATCGCCAGCAACTGCGCCTGCATGGTCGGGATCATGATATCTCCACCTTGGTCGCCAGGGCGAAACGCGAGCTGGTCGAGCTCCTGTACGGTGAAACCCGGCGCAAGCTTGGGCTGGGTGCCGAACTCGATCAGGTGCTGTTTGTCGGTGGTGGCAGTGCGGCGCTCGCCGCCGATATCGGCAACTGGTTCCCGAACCAGACGATTGCGGACCACGCCGCCTTTGCCAACGCCAGGGGTATGCTCAAGTACCTGCAATTCGTGTGCGACGACGTGGAGCGCGGTTTCTGAAGGTTTCACACGTGGTCACTGCGGTCTCAGTGACACTAGGTATCGTCGGATTGCGAAATCGATACCGCGGCTTCGCCGTCAATCCACCGTTGGGGTCACTCCCGACGTTTACTCACCCTGCCGGGATTCGATGCCCGCCAGGGCGTCGCATTCCCCGGCAGTTCATTATGCTCAAGGAGAATGTGTTATGACCACGAGAACAGCTAGCGCTGAAAAGCCGAAGTTTTTCGATCTTGATATCCACGGTATTGGTTACCTCAATCGCGTCCGTGAGGTGACACCGGAGAACGGGTCTCCCTTTGTCAGTGTCACCATCGCGGCGCTTCGGGGATCTGCCGACAACGTCCAGCACACCTATTTTGAATGTGTGGTGGTCGGTGAAGAAGCGAAGGATCTGGTACGCCAGTTGACGTTTGCGGTCGAAGCCGGCCTGAAAGTGTTGGTGGGATTTCATCTCAGTGATCTTCAGGCTCAGACCTTTACCTTCAAACAAGGCGAACGGGCCGGTATGACCGGTGTTGGACTGAAGTCCCGCCTGCTGCGATTCCAATGGATCAAGGTGGACGGACATCCCTATCTGACGGCCCCGTCTGCTACCCAGCAGACAGCCGGATAATCGACCTTCTGGCTACCTCTTCGGATGTAGCCAATCTTGCAATCCCGCGAGGAACCCATTCCTCGCGGGATCGGTCTCCCCGCAACTTTCAAGGAGACCTGTCATGGCTTCGAAATCATCGCCCGCAAGGGCGAACCCTCAAAACCGTGTCGCGAAGCTGAAGCTGGCTTCGCTTAACGACCCGGAACGACAGTCCCTCGTGGAGTTGGCCTTTGCCGTACTCCAGGACCTGCACCAACCCGGCGTCGAGTTACCCGCCCCTGGCCGTACCCGTGACTATTTGCGGATGCTGCTGGCGGACCGGAAAGCCGAAGTCTTTGGTTGTGTGTTTCTGGACAACCGGCATCGAGTGATCGAAACGGCCGAGTTGTTCCAGGGGACCATCGACGGCGCTGCGGTCTACCCCCGCGTGGTGGTACAGCAGGCGCTGGCGTTGAATGCCGCTGCGGTGATGTTTTTTCACAATCACCCCAGTGGCGTTGCTGAACCCAGTCATGCTGACGAGAACATTACTCGTCGCCTGAAGGATGCTCTGGCACTGGTGGATATTCGGGTGCTGGATCATTTCATCGTCACGGCCGGCGAGTCGCTGTCGTTCGCGGAGCGTGGGCTGTTGTAGTTGGTATTCATTCAACCCATCGGGGAGTCACAGTCGTCCCGGTGGGGTGGCGGTGCTCCCTGACTAATTTTTGTACAATTCAGGGAGAATCCCCATGAAAGATACAGAGTTCACGTCATTACACGATGTGTTTGGCCCTGTCATTGCAAGTTACAGCCGTCAGCAGGCCATCGAAGATGGTGTGTTGGTTGATGTCACACCGACAGCGCGCGAGGCTGGATTCGTGTTGCCGGTCGCCGTCAGTCACGCTGCCTGG
>JBKDZQ010000761.1:0-6945 GCA_047971325.1 Parahaliea sp. | reverse complement strand
GGACGCGGATGTCAAGATGGCTCGCCATTATGTTTCGTAATTAACAGGTTTCTGTACTAGCTGTGAAAACTCACAAACTCCCCCAGCGCCGCCCGCTCGGTACGGCACTGGTTGGCAGCATCCTCCGGGTCCGGGTAGCCGAAGGAAATACCGAACAGCAGCTTGTTTTCCGGTGCCACGCCGAGCACCTCGCGCACCGGCCCGGCGAGATAACCCAACGCGGTCTGCGGGCAGCTACCCAACCCGCGGGCGGTCATCGCCAGCATCAGGGTCTGGGCAAACATGCCCAGGTCCGCCGCCTCGCGCAGACCAAAGGGTTCCGGCAGGAACAGGAAAGCCACACAAGGGGCATCGAAAAAGGTGAAGTTGCGCAGAAATATCTGCTGGCGCCGGGCTTTTTCCTCTCGGGCAATACCGTGGGCGTCGTAGAGAGCCTGGGCGGCGGCGTACTGTCGATCCCGGTAGACACCTTCGTAGTTACCATTGTAGGGAAAGTCCATGGTGAATTCGCCGGCCTGGAATTTTTCCGGTAGCCTGCGGCGCAGGCGCTCCAGGGCCTCACCGCTGGCTACATGCACCTGCCAGGGCTGGGTATTGCAATTGCTCGGCGCGCGGGCGGCGTCAGTGAAAATGGCTTCCAGGGTTATGCGACTGACGGGCGTGGGCAGGAAGGCACGCAGTGAGCGGCGCCCGGCCACCACTGCGCTGAAGGTATCGACTTGATGGGTCATGCTGTCTCTCATGGCAACAGGGCGTGATATGCGCCGTGGGAGCATTGTCCATCCCGGCGACTGTTCTTTCTGATTAACTTTGCTGGCCGGGACGAGTGCGGCAATCCCGCCTGCCAGCAGCACAACTGTCGGTATACACTATCCGGCCGATCAACGCCACTTGAGCCGGGTGAGTAGTTACAAAAAGAGCTTGAAGCAAGCGAGCCCCGATGCCAATCCAAACGTTTTTAAGGTAAAATTTCTGTCATGAATGTGCCGACAGACAACGCCCGGAAAGAGACGCGCAGCGACCTTGCCAGAACCGCTGCGGACTGGTGTATGCGGCTGCAGTCCGGGGAGTGCAGCGCGGAGGATCGGGCCGCCTTCGAGCAGTGGGTCAAACAGGACCCGGCCCACGAGCAGGTATACAACAAGATCCTGCGGGTCTGGACATTGGGCGCACACCTCACGCCTACGGTATCTGCGGAGACACCGAAGCCGACAAGGGCCCGAACGGTGAAAACCGATGTCGCCGGCACGCACCCGGCCCGTTGGCAGCGGCCACGCCCGCAATGGCAAGCGGCGGCGAGGCTGCTGGCGCTGGCCCTTCTCCTGGCGCTTCCTCTGGGCTACGGGGGCTGGCTGCTAAACTGGGTGCCCCACGACTACCATCGCTACAGCACCGACCGGGCCCGCCGAACGGTGGAGCTGCCCGATGGCACACGGGTGGAGATGAACCTCAATACACAAATCCGTTACGCCAATTATCGCAACAGGCGCCAGGTGGTGATCAAAGGCAATGGAGAGGCTTTCTTCAGAGTCTCCCACCATGCGCATCACCCCTTCGAGATCAAGGCCGCCGAGGGTACGATTACGGTGACCGGGACGGCCTTCAACGTATGGAAATACCGCAAAGACGTGGTGGTTACGGTTGTCGAGGGATCCGTTGTCATCAGCAACAATGGCTCTGACATACGCCTGAATCGCGGGATGCAGGCGGAATACCGCACCGATAGCGCCCCGCACTCAGCACCCGGAGAGATTGACGATGCGCTGGCATGGCAGTCTGGCAAACTGGTGCTGGACGACCTGCCGCTGGCCGTCGCCATACCGAAGATCGGTCGTTATCTCGATCAGTCGATTACCCTGAAGGATGCCGCCGTTGCCGATCTTCGCATCGGGGGTATCTACAACACAGGCAACATGGAAAGCCTGGTCGCCGCCCTTCCCGAGGCACTGCCGCTCACGGTCAAGAAGCGATTCTTTGGCGGCCTGGTGCTGTCGAGCCGCCCCCCAACCCCTCGCCTGGACTGAAGGCCACTACCTATCGGCAAGGATCACCCGGGTAGCCACATTTTCGGCAGCCAGGCCCGCACAGTGGAAAAACCGGAAGCGCCCCGACAATCGCCGACCTTGCCACAACAGGGGATGCAGGGCGGTGTTGATGCGAAAGTGGCACTCGCCCTCGCCGGTATCAATCTCCAGCAGTGAGATGGCATCGAAATCGAAATAGCGCTGCACCAGTGGGAAGGCGGCCTTGAAAAAGCTCTCTTTGATGGAATAGATCAAGGTGACCAGCGACTCACGCGGCCAACGCACTCGCGACAGCAGGTCGCATTCGTCCGCATTGAGAACCAAGGGCTGTATTTGCACCATCGCCGCCGGCGTCAGCACCTCCTCCACATCGACACCAACACCGCAAACGCTGGCATCGCGAGAGACAGCGGCCATGGCCAGTTGCCGGGTATGGCTGATCGCCCCGCGAACTCCCCCGGGCCAGAGTGGCTGGCGCTGGCCGCCAATACCGATGCGGGCATCCGGCAACCCCAACCGGGCAAGGGCCCGCCGCGCACAATAGCGCCCCGCCAGAAATTCCGCTTTGCGTTTGGCTACCGCGCGTTGCAATTGCTCTGGCTGGACAAGTCCCAGCGATCCAAACAGCGACTCATCGAACAGGGCTGTGTCGTAGCAACAGGCTGCCAGTACAACCGGGCCATCATCCCCCCACCCTGCGACTCCGTTGAGCGGGGCAAGAAAGGCGCTCCCGGCCGCTTCCAGACAACTCAATACTTCCACAGCCTTTTGCGCTCAAGCGCGGGGTCGGCCTGGATCTGCGCTTCGGTAAAGGGTCGCTCGGGCCAGTACTGACGAGAAAACAGTTCGGTCTGATCGGAAAAATGTGCCGACAGGGGATCGCTGGACTGGGAATAGGCCAACAGTCCGCGGGCACGCGGCCCCGTATCACCAAACTCCACCAATTGAATATAGCTGCTGCCTCTGTTTACCTTGAGGTAGTTTTCCTGGCGCTCCGACTCGATGACGTTGTAAACGCCCAACTCACCGTAGCTCCCGGGAATCGGGATTTTGCGGCCGTTTTTATCCGCAGCCTGTATCGCCCCCCAGCTAATATCGCCAGCCAGGCCATTTTCGGCCAGTTGCGTTTCCGCGGCAATCAGCCCGGACAGTACTGCCTTCGCCACGGCCGGGTCATCCAGGTTGATCCCCTGCGGGGTGTGAAGCGGATCATTCGGGTCGAAGGGCACCCGCCATCCGTTCTCCAATTGCACAAACTCTTCGGCAAACCGCGTAAACAGCAACAAACCGGAGCCGCTGTCCAGATTGGCTTTGCCATCCCACTGAGCCAGCCGTACACAGGCCGGCCTGGCACTTGCTGCTTCCTGTTCCAGGCGCCGACACAAGGTCAGGAGATCATCCAGGATCAGATCGGCCAGGTACACTTCGTTGTCGGTGACGAAGGCCTGTAAATCGTCGGCGGAAATTGCCCTTGAGGCATCGAGACGTTGGATGGCGAATCGTGCCCGGAGCCCCAATGGTGATGGCGAGCGGCTGACCAGCGGCGAAAAACCCGACAAGGGGCTGGACGGATTACTCAACCAGGCGCTGTCATTGGAGTTCTGCACATAGTCATCGCGCATCAATACCGGCATCTCCGCCGCCGGCACAATGCCCGCTTGCGCCGAGCGCTCATCCTGCGCCCAGCGACACTGTTGTACCGACCCGTCGAGCACCACCAGGCCCCGCTGCAGCAAGGCCGAATCAGCGCAACGCTGTAACTGCTCCGGCCTCACATTGGGGACAACGGACAGATTCATGTAAAGGGCCGCGCCCGCCTTGTCGACCGCCACGGTATTCACCCAGGGAATACCCTGCCAGCGCGCCACACTGCGGCGCAGCGCCTCGCTGCTCTCGGCGCGATTCATCTCATACCACTGCGCCAGCACCCGGGCGTTCTCCCGATTGGCATCGCGCAGCACAAAAGCGACCTCGCTGCTCCACTCGAGCAGGCCCGCGATGACAATCACCGGCCCATATTCCGACTCATAAACGTGATGCTTGATCGAGGACAGGTCATTGCCCTCGCCCTTGACGGCAACCTCCACAGTTGTTTTCTGCAGGGGGCGAGAGTCCTCCCCCACGATATAGTGCAAGGGTTTGTCGGGATCGAGGGCCAGGCGATAGAGGGTAAAGTGGCCGGAGGTGTCGATGGTATGGGTCCAGGCAAGGTGGCGATTGAATCCGATGTTGATCAGGGGCATGCCGGGCAAGGCGCCCCCCATCACATCCAGCTCGCCCGGAATATTCAGGTGCATCTGGTAAAAGCGCTGCGCTCCCGCTCCCCAGGGAAAATGCGGATTGGCCAGCAACAGTCCCGATGCCTTGTCGGCGCGGGCCTTGCCCACCGCGATCGCATTGCTGCCCAGCGCCGACACGGCTCGCCCACCGAAGAAGGGGCGCTCAGCGACTGTCGCGCCCAACAAAGCCGCTCTGCCAAAGCCGGGACCAGCAGGCGCTTGCGCGCCATCCGCCGGGGTCGATAGCGCTGGCACGTGATCCGGCGGTGCCGCCGCCAGCAGGGGCCCGACAAACTGTTTCAGCCCCCCCTCCACCAGCAGGCTGCGAACCAGGCGCACGAGATCATCCGCCGCTATGGGCCGCAGCCAGTTCTCGCCCTGGCAACTGATACTACCCGGCTCAGCGTGCGACAGGTAATGATTGAAGCCCCGGGCATAGCCTGTCAGCAACTGCCGGATAGCTTGCGGCTGCTCCTGCCAGAAGACAGCGGGCTGATCGCCCGTATTCAGCCACGTATAGAAAACATCCGAAGCGAGATTGTCCAACCCGGCGGACGACTCGCCTTGTGCACCAAAAAAGCGGGAACGCTCTCCCCGGACGGTAACAACCTCCTGCGCCAGCAAACAGGCGTTATCGCGGGCGTAGGCGTAACCAATGCCATAGCCCAACCCGAGTTCGTCATCCGCCTGAATGTGGGGAATGCCATAGGCCGTCCAGCGGATATCGGCCAGCCGCTGGCCCGGCGGCTCCACCGCGCATCCGCCGAGGGCCATGACAGCGATGAGTACGCCCAAGCGCTTCAGACGAGCGATTCCGAAAGATATCGTCATTGCACTGCCCAGACTCTGCACATTCGCCGCCCTCGCACTCGCCTGTCTTCAGTTGCTGCATTCAGTTGTTGCGAGAGAGGGTAACGAGCCATCAGGCATGAAATTTATTGATCCTGAAAAACACCATACCCCGGCTCTCAGGCTCATAGAGAAAACCCTATCGCTAAACCCTCTCGATGGCGAAACGTTACCGACACAGGCTTCTAACCATCAGGCGGCGTTGCCATGACCAGTTCACCGACACGGGATCATCAAGCCGAACAGGCAGCGGTGATCCCAACCTACATCAGCTACTACCATGGATGCCGGGTCACGGTATCGCGCCAGGGCGATACGCTGATCATGAAGCCCGCACCGGACTCGCAACCACAAAACTGGCACTACAACCCGAATACGGGCACGCTGACAGCGGGGGAAAAAGCCGATTACGATGGCATGCTTCCCGTACTGGAGAGCCTCTTCGGGCCGAACCCCGCGTTGAGCCGCATTACGCTACGCGCAGAACCTGAGCTGCGGTCTTCGCTGGCTCGAACCGGTATCGCGCAGGTCGAGGCCAGTGGGCAAACCACGGTCCACCGGGAGAGTTTCTGGCAACTCGATGCACTGTGGCTAACGACGCCGTACCACAGCCCCTACGCCCAGCGGCTCGTCATGAGTGACGCGCAGCGTCGTCATCCCGTCAGGCCAGCCAAGAAAAGTGGCACACTCTATCGCCGTTTTATCCCCTGGCTGGCGAAAACCCTGAGCTTCCGCACCCTGGATATCGGGACGGATCTGAGCCGCTTCCATCGATGGATGCACGACCCGCGCGTTGCGCAATTCTGGGAGCAGGCGGATAGCCAGGGCGTGCTGACCCAGGCGCTCAAACAATACGGACGACAGGGTCCGGCTCAGCATCGCTGCCAACGCCAGTCCGGCGAATGCACAAGCCAGGGCCGCCATTCAGCGCCCGCTCATCCTGGCCGTGAGCCAGCAGGGTGTAAGCCGCCACCCCGTCATCGCCAAAACTCTCCACCTGCAGGTAACTGTTGCCGTGGCTTGTATCACTCATTACATAGCCCGTCGGGTAGACGACGATTACATAGCCACTTTTCCTGTTGTCGCTGCATCCGTCCGGGCGGTGTCGCACTGCGCCAGCATTTTCAGCCCCTGAATCAGCGCGGGAAAGAGACTACGCTGGAAGTTGTTCCAGCGTAATTCGAGGATGGTGTCCTCCGGCTCGATATCCGTGTTGAGCACATCGGTAATCACCTCACCGGAATCAATGCCATCGTCGACATAATGGAAGGAAGCCCCTGTCTTCAACAGCGGTGAGACCGACCTGGCCTCCATCGTCTGCCAATTGAGAATTTTCTGGCCCCGCGCCCCGTAAAGCGCGTCCAGGGTCGCACAAGCGCCCCGGCGCTCATAGGGTGAATCAAGGCGGGTGATACCGGGATGGATATTGACAATTTTGTTATAAAACGGGCTGCCCAGACGCACCAGCTCATCCAGGATCACCAGTAAGCCGTCCAGCACCACCAGGCCAGCATCCAGTTCCAGCAACTTACGCTGTAGGGACTGCTCGAAAACACTTTTACCCGCCACCCGCTTCGGATCATCCATGGAGTGCCGCCGGTAAGAGGACGGAATCGAGACCATCAGCTCCGTTACCCGCCTACCCTGAACCTGCATATCTGGAGGAAAGAACCAGTTGCCACCCTGGTTAGGTGCAAAACCATAGTCACCGAGCTTGCTCCTGTCCCTGGCTGATTGACTGTCATCGTCATGGATCACCGCCTCCAGGGAATAACGCTCCCCCAGGTTCGTCC
>JBKDZQ010000760.1:0-4673 GCA_047971325.1 Parahaliea sp. | reverse complement strand
CCGCCAGTGGTGTTCAGACAGGTCGTGTCGGTGATGAATAGACATGCGCTATACCCAGGTTTCAAAGACTTGGCGTACAGTATTGCATATTTACTTTAACTTGTGACGACAGCGTCTAGCGATTGATGACCGTTGTCAAGGTCTTTTCTGTGCCTGTGCGCAGGTTTCGAGTGACAGTTTTCACTGAACCATTTTCCCGTCTTATGTTGCAGTTTTTTCATCCTGCAATTCCCATTCGGCCAGCTATGAAAGGCCCTGCTTTTCCGTTTCCATCATAACAAGCCATTAGTCATCCAATTAGTCGAATGTATTGAATATAGGGTTTCCGGCACCTATAAAATGTATTCCTTCGCTGCGCTTTTATTATTCACTAGATCGATTGCTACAGCCCACGGATGGGAATGACGAATGGATATCGATGATGCGGTAGGGCATTTTATCAGTTCCAGGGGACTCACCGCTGTCCTCAAAACAACACCGAATTACATATCAATGATGCGCCAGCGCGGCATTCCGAAGGGTCGGCAATACGAGCTGCAAGTGAAATCGGGTGGTGTGCTGCTGGCGGACGATTTCGATCCGAGCGCAGACTATATCGCGCAGGCACGAGCATCCGCGGGATATCCATCGGCGGCAGAGGCAAAATGACGGCCCGAACAGTGGCGGTTGTCGTCACCCTGTTGGCGACCTGCCAGATGTCCGCCGCCGGCGCGCTCGGTCAGCAGTCTACACGGATAGTGGAAACAACCGCTTTTCAGCTCACCCGCCAGGCCGCTGAATGGGGCCTGAGCGAAACACAGTACCGACACTACCAGGCGCTGATGCAGGGCGAGCGCGGCCTGTGGTCGCCGGGCCTGGACCCGATTACCGCCCTGGGCGTCAGCACCGATTCCGCCAGTGAACGCCGCCAGCTGGCGGAGCTTTTCGTCAGGAAGGAATTTGAGCGCACCCGCAGGGAGCTGGCCTTCCAGGTGGCGGTAAACGAGGCCTGGCGCCGGCTCTACCCGGACACCCCGCGGGTGTTTACCACCACTGTCGGAACGGGTGACGCCGTCCCGGCGACGCGCTACGCCTTCGTCACCCGCATCGGCTGCGAGTCCTGTGAGCGACAGTTGCAGGGGCAACTGGATGCCCTGCAGCGCTCCGCGCCGGTGGATCTCTATGTGGTCGGCACCGATGGCGATGACGGCCGGCTGCGTTCCTGGGCCGACCGGCATCCCGACATCGTGGCGGCCCTGCGCGAGCGCCGCCTGACCCTCAATCACGGCACGCCCTTCGAGGGCACCCTCAATCTGCCGGTGGTCTATCACCGCAATGCCGCTGGTGAGTGGGTGGAAGCGCGGGGTGATCAGCGATGAGGCGCAGGGCAGGGGTGATGGCACTGTTGCTGGTGGTCATGCCATTGGCAGCGGACGAACGTGCCCTCTACCAGCAGGTGGCGGACTACGTGGGCGTGCGCGGCGATGTGCTCTACGCCATGGCCCAGGCTGAATCCGGGCGGGCCGGGCAAGCGGGTTTTGCGCCCTGGCCCTGGACCCTGAATATCGAGGGCGAGCCCCACTACTATGACAGCCGGGAGGCGATGTTCGACGCCCTGATGGTCGCGCTGCGCGCCGGGCGTTTGCGGGTGGACGTCGGCCCGATGCAGGTCAACTGGTACTGGCATCACCGGCAGGCGGTGTCTCCCTGGCGCCTGACGGACCCGGTGACCAATATCAAGCTGGCGGCGCAGTTCCTCAACAGCCACTACCAGCAGACCGGCGACTGGCAAGCGGCGGTGGGCCGTTACCACCGGCCCGCCACCGCCAGTGATCGGGACCGCCGGATCGCCCAGCGCTACCGCGAGCGGGTCTGGCGTTTCCTACCGGCAGGGGCAGGGGCAGGGGAGGGGAGTGCCTCCCATGAGTAGGTTGGCGACAGCACGTCCGCGCATGCCGAGACTGGTGATCACTGCCCTGCTGGCCGCCACCTTTGCACCGGTTCAGGCCGCGGAGTCGATCAATCTCCGGGGCCGCCCGGAGGTGGTCTACCAGGGCCCCCAGAGCATCGCCGCGGCGCCCTACTGGCAGGGCGTGATTCGCCCGGGCAAGGGGCCGGTCGCGCCGCCGGCGATGCCCGCCGCTGCCGGTGTAACACCCCTGATAGACCGCCTGCCCCTGACCACTGACCACTGACCGCTGGCAGCCCGCCGCCTTCCGCCTGGCCGTGGTACAGGGCATGGTCAACCCGGTGTTCATCCTGGGCATGGATGGGCTCTCCCTGACCTGGCTGGAACGCGCCGCCGGCACCCTGGCCCGTATCGGTGCCACCGGCCTGGTGGTGGAAGCCCGTGACCGGGAGGATTGGCTGCGCCTGCAGGCTGCCGCTGCCGGTGCCGGCGTGAACCTGGAACTGACCGAGGGCGACCGCGTTGCCGGGTTGTTTCCCGGGACGACCTACCCGGCGCTGTTCATCGGCGAGGCCCTGGCCCGGCAGTGGGAAGGGCAGGGGGTAAAATTGGGGGCGCAGCCATGAGCCAGCCGATCGAGGCACTGCTGCGCCCGCCAGTGGAAATCGGCGCCATCACCACCAACCTGGCCATCGCCACGGTGGCGGCCGGCGCGCCGCAACTGCTGCTGGTGCCCGGCGGCGTCGGCTACGCCATCGCCGGCTGCTGCGCACTGCGGGTGCTGTGGCTGGGTGGGCGCACGCTGCGCCTGCTGCGCTACCAGCGCCGCCTGCGGGTGCTGCCGCCCTACGTCATCAGCCCGCGGCGGATCGGCAGCAGCCGGGAACGGCTGTTCCTCGGCCGGGGTTTCCAGTGGGCGGCCAGGCACACCCAGCGCTTTGCCGACCTGTCGCGCAATGAATACAGCGGCTTCGACCGGCGCGGCGCCTTCTATCACGGCGCCCGCAAGCTCATCGACGGCCTGGGCCGCACGCCGCTGCGTCCACTGCTGGCACCGCTGAACAGCCAGTGGCTGCTGAACCCCTTTCCGCCGCGGCCCTATGTGGAGGGCAGCCCCGAACTGCACGGAGTGGGCCTGTACGAGAAGGAGCAGGCGGTGACCCTGCAGCAGTCCGAACGGGTGGCCCACACCTTCGTGGTGGGCACCACGCGGGTGGGCAAGACCCGGCTGCTGGAAGTGCTGGCCACCCAGGACATCCGCACCGGCGACGCGGTGATCGTGTTCGACCCCAAGGGCGACGGCGACCTGCTGGCGCGCCTGTACACTGAGGCCAGACGCGCGGGCCGCGAGGGCGAATTCCAGGTTTTTCACCTGGGCTTTGCCGAACACTCGGTGGCCTACAACCCGGTGGGCAGCTATTCGCGCATCACCGAGGTAGCCACGCGGATTGCCGGCCAGTTGCCCAACGAGGGCAACTCGGCGGCCTTCCGGGAGTTCGCCTGGCGCTATGTGAACGTGATCGCCAAGGCCCTGGAGGCGATCGGCGAGCCGATCAACTACCAGAACCTGCTGGCCTACGGAGCGGATATCGACGACCTGCTGGTGCGCTACCTGGACCACGTGGCCCACCGGCAGGGGCTGGCCAGCTGGGACAGCGACACCCGGGCCCTGGCGCACAGCGACACTCGCATGCCGGCCCAGTACCGGGGCCGCAAGCGCGGCGCCTGGGCCAGTGTGGAGGTATACCGCAAGACCGGCCTGAACGATGGCACGGCGTCGTCGCTGATCAAGACCTTCGAACACGACAAGACCCACTTTGACAAGCTGGTGGCGAGCCTGTTCCCACTGCTGGAGAAGCTGACCTCGGGGCCGGCGGCGCGGCTGCTGTCGCCGGAATCGACGGCGGGCGACGCGGCGGAAGCCGCCGGCGGCACCCGCGACGCCCTGTCCTGGAAACGGGTGATCGAGCGCGGGGGCATTGTGTACGTGGGGCTCGACGCGCTGTCGGACCCGGATGTGGCCAGCGCGGTGGGCAACGCCATGTTCGCCGACCTCACCTCGGTGGCCGGCAGCATCTACAAGGAAGCCCAGGCCGGCAGCCGCCCGCGCAAACTCTGCGTGCACGCCGATGAATTCAATGAACTGGTGGGGCGGGAGTTCATCCCCCTGGCCAACAAGGCCGGCGGGGCGGGCTTCCAGCTCACCGTGTACACGCAAACCCTGTCGGACATCCTGGCCCGCTTCGGCTCCGGCGCCCAGGCCGGGCAGGTGGTGGGCAACCTCGGCACTCTCATTATGCTGCGGGTGAAGGAGCCCGCCACGGCGGAGCTGCTGACCTCGCGGCTCAAGGAGGTGGAAATCAACCACATGATGCTGGAGTCGGGCTCCACCGACAGTTCCAACCCGGAGAACGATATCCACTTCGTGTCCAACACCCGCCAGCGGATCACCTCCCAGCGGGTGCCGCTGATTCACCCGGGGGATCTGGACGCCCTGCCCAAGGGCCACGCCTTCGCACTGATCGCCGGCCGGCTCTACAAGCTGCGGCTGCCGCTGTTCGATGATGATGGCGAGCTGCCCACCGGCCTGCAGGCGATGGTGGACAGCATGCGCCACCAGTACGAGGGCGTGACCCCGGACTGGGCCCGGGCCGGGCCGCTGCGCTGGCAGGACAGCGCGCCGGCGGCGCGCCGTCCAACAGACGCGACAGAGGATGAACCATTACTGTCCTGGTATGGCGAGGCCGATCCGGCGCGGGCCGAGGCACTGGCCGAGGCCCAGGCC
>JBKDZQ010000759.1:0-13264 GCA_047971325.1 Parahaliea sp. | reverse complement strand
TGTGGTGGTGAGTGGTATACTGGCAATGGACCGTCCGTAGCAAAATGCGGAGCGAGCATGCGGCACCACGCGCCTGGGTGCAAGCGCGCTGGCGGGCAGAAAAGTCGCAGGGGTTGATTATACCTTAGCGATCGCCGCCGGGCCGGCCCGTTCCGGTCCTTGCACAAAATGCGCAGGGCTCTATAGTTCTCCTTTCGGTATTTCAATAGGTTTTTCGGCGCCGGTGGCGTCGCGATTCAACGGCGAGTGGTCAGTATGAGCAAGTGGGAATGTATTGTCTGTGGTCTGATCTACGATGAAAAAGAGGGCTGGCCCGACGATGGCATCGCACCTGGCACCAAGTGGCAAGATGTGCCCGAGGACTGGCTCTGCCCCGACTGCGGTGTGGGCAAGGAGGACTTCGAACTGCTGGAAGAGGCGCCGGTGGAAAATGTGCCCCACCACGAGGAGCCGGTGGCCGACAAGGTGCACGCGCCGGTCATCATCCTGGGCACTGGCCTTGCCGGTTACAACCTGGCACGGGAATTCCGCAAGCACGACAGCGATACCCCGCTGATCCTCATCACCTCGGACGACGGTCGTTCCTATTCCAAGCCGATGCTGTCCACCGGCTTCACCAAGGACACCACCGCCAACGACCTGGCCCAGCTTGATGCCGGCTCCATGGCCAAGATGCTCAAGGCCAGCGTGTGGACCATGACCCATGTCGGCGAAATCGACACCGCCAACCAGCTGATCAAGGTCGGCGACGCCAGGACCGCCATCCACTACGGCAAGCTGGTGCTGGCCCTGGGTGCCCAGGTGATCCAGCCGCCGCTCGCCGGCAACGGCTTGGAGAAGGTCTATTCAGTCAACGACCTGCTGGATTACGACGACTTCCGCACCGCCATCAAAAAGAACAAGGTGAAGAAGGTCTGCATCATCGGCGGCGGCCTGATTGGCTGCGAATTCACCAACGACCTGCTCAATGGCGGCTTCGAGGTGGAGACGGTGGACCCCCTGGGCTACTGTCTGCCCACCCTGCTGCCGGAAGTGGCCGGCAAGGCGGTGCAGGCGGCGCTGGAGGAAAAGGGCGCCACCTTCCACTTTGGACCGCTGGTGACCGAGGTCAACAAGGCCGAGCAGGGCGTGGTGGTGACACTCAACAATGGCCAGAGCATCAGCGCCGACCTGGTGGTGTCCGCCGTCGGTGTGCGCCCGCGCATCGACCTGGCCAAGGTTTCCGGCATCAACACCAACCGGGGCATCGTGACCAACCGGTTGCTGGAGACCAGCGCACCCAATGTCTACGCCCTGGGTGACTGCGCCGAGGTGGCGGGCCATGTGCTGGTGTACGTGGCACCGCTGATGGCCGCCGCCCGCGTGCTCGGCAAAACCCTGGCTGGCCAGCCGGCCGAGGTGGCCTACCCGCCCATGCCGGTGACCATCAAGACCCCCGCCTGCCCGGTGGTGGTGGCGCCGCCGCCGCGCGATGCCGCCGGCGAGTGGAAAATCGAGGTCGACGGCAATAACGTACAGGGCGAATTCCGCGACGCCAGCGGTGCCCTGCTCGGCTTCGCCCTCACCGGCGAGGCCACCAAAGCCAAGCTGGCCCTGCAGAAAGAGCTGCCGGACATCCTCGGCTGATGGCAGCACTCGCGCCCGGCGCTGTCGAACGACAGACCCGGGTGTGGCTGGACCGTTTCGTGGTGGGGCTGAACCTCTGCCCCTTCGCCCGGCCCTTGCTGAGTTCCCCGGCATTGCGTATCGCCCAGTGCCGGGACAGCGATCCGCTGGCCCTGCGGCGGGCTTTCCTGCTGGAACTGGACCTGATCCAGGCTAGCGGGGAAGAGGACATTGCCACCACCTTGCTGGTTTTCCCCTGCGCACTGGCGGACTTCGACGACTACCTGGATTTTGTCGACGATGCCCAGTATCTGCTGGAGCAGGCCGGTCTTGATGGCATCCTCCAGCTCGCCAGTTTTCACCCCCGCTATCGCTTCGGGGGCGAAGCGGAGGGCGCCGCCAGTCACTACAGCAACCGCGCTCCCTGGCCTACCCTGCACCTGTTGCGAGAGGCCATGGTGACGAGGTTGGTGAGTGCTCACCCTGATCCGCAAGGGATTCCCGAGGCCAATATTGAAACCCTTGACAGGTTGTGAGCGTACGAGCTCGAGGCGCGCTGGCGGGGCTTGTTCGATTAGCCCGGGGGACTGCTGGGTGCCCGGCGCTTTCAGACCCCCGTCAGGCGGCGCAGAATAAGCTGCAGCTGTCGTTCCAGCAGGTCCGCGTGGGGGCCTTCGAAGCCTTCCAGAATGGCGTAGTTGCCAAGTTCGCTGGGCTGGGATTCCAGCCGGCTGCCGACGTCCACATCCTCGACGATACCCGGTGACAGCATCACCCGTGGCGGGCGGCTGGCGCAGACCTGGTGCAGCTCGTCCAGGGTGTGCTGCATGTACAGGCTGGGGTAGATATCCGCTTCGTCGCCCAGGCCCAGTTCGCTGTCGGCCACCGCCATGCTCATGCCCAGGGTCAGCGACATCTGTTTTTCCACTTCGCGGCTGACCGATTGTACCAGCCAGGCGCAGGCGGCGGCCCGGAAGGCCGCGCTGCCGGCGCTGCCCTGGCCGGTGAAAAACAGGGTCAGGCCGAATTGGCGCGCCACCTGAATGCGGCCTCCGTAGAAGCCGGCAGCGGCGTAGACCACCTGGTGCAACTGGTCGGTGTAGCGGTGCAGGGCCTCTTCGTTCAGGGTGTCCACGTAGGTTATCAGGCTGGTGAGGTGGATGTAGAGAATGGCGCTGCGGTCGTAGTTTTCGTCCCGGGGGCCGGAGCGGGAGCGCGGTTGCAGCAGGTCCATGGGCAGAGCCTCAACCTTACTGGCCAGGGCCTCGATTTCGTTGGCCGGGCGCGGCCTGTCACGGTTTTCCTCCAGGGTGATGTGGCCAGCCAGCTTGTCCAGGCGCCGGCCCAGACGCTGGCCCAGGCGCAGGGTGACCATGTACACGGCCGTGCTCAGCAGCAGGGCCAGCCCCAGCAGGCTCAGCAAAAAGCGCCGGCGCGCCTCCTGGGCGCGGTCGGTATTGAGGGTAATGACCACTTCACCGGCCACGTCGTCGGCGATGTGCACCGGGGCGCGGTATTGTTGCAGGTGCCTGCCGCGGGGTTCCCCGGCCTGGCCGAGGGCCTTGCCCTCCACGTCGAAAATCGCCACCTGCTCCGCGGGCGAGGTTTCCACAAAGCGTTGCAGCGAGGCGGCGATACTCAGCAGATTACCGGTTTCCAGGGCGGTGCCCAGGCGACCGGCAATCTGCCCGGCCAGGGCGTCGCCGTGGGCGGCCCGCTCGGTCTGCAACAGGTGCTGGCTCGAGGAAGTGGACAGGGCCACCAGTGACAGGCTGACGAGCAGGCAACAGCCCGCCGCCACCAGGGCCAGTTGCTGGCCCAGCTTCAGTTTTTGCGTTGTACTGCTCAAATTTTCCGCACCGGCCGAAGGTCGTTCAGGTCCAAGGCGGCACAGTATAAACATAAACCGCCCCGGTTGGAGCGCGCTGGCGGCGGCGAAGTGGCCGGTTTCACCGCTTTGTGGTGACGGGTAGAATACGGCGCTTTGCCGCCGGGAGAGCGCCCCGTGAACAATATTCTGCTGATAACCTTGTCCGGCCTTGATCGCCCCGGCATTACCGCGGCGGTGGCGGGCATTCTGGCGCGTCAGCGGGGCAATGTACTGGATATTGGCCAGGCGGTGATTCATTCGACCCTGTCACTGGGGGTGCTGGCGGAGCTGGATTCGAGGGCCGATCGCCCCGCCCTGCTGGCTGAACTGCAGGCCTACGCCGACGACAGCGGCCTGAAGCTACGCTGCGAGGAGGTCAGCCCCGCCGCCTATGGCGAGTGGGTCGACGCCCAGGGTCGGGCCCGCTACATCATCACCCTGCTGGCGCGCAAAATCACCGCCGAACAGGTGGCGCAGGTGAGCGCGGTGTTTGCCGATCACGGCCTGGGCATTGATGGCATCACCCGCCTGTCGGGGCGCCTGCCGCTGGGTGAGCTGCCGCCCCTGAGCAAGGCCTGCGTGGAATTCTCCGTGCGCGGGCCGCTGCGCGACGCCGAGGCCTTCCGTGGCGAGCTGCTGGAACTGGCCGCCCGCCTCGATGCCGACCTGGCCCTGCAGCAGGACAATATGTTCCGCCGCCACCGCCGGCTGGTGGCCTTCGATATGGATTCCACCCTGATCGAGGCGGAGGTCATCGACGAACTGGCCCGGGAGGCCGGTGTCGGCGAGCAGGTGGCGGCGATCACCGAGCGCGCCATGCGCGGCGAACTCGACTTCAAGGCCAGCTTTCGCGCCCGGGTGGCGCTGCTGGCGGGCCTGCCGGAATCGGCGCTGGCGCAGGTGGCGGTGCGGCTGCGTATCACCGAGGGGGCCGAGCACCTGATCAGCACCCTGCGCCGGCTCGGCTACCGCACGGCCATTCTCTCTGGCGGTTTTACCTATTTTGCCCGCCGGCTGCAGGAGCAACTGGGCATCGACTACGTTTACGCCAACGAACTGGAAATTGCCGGCGGTGCGGTGACCGGCGCGGTCGGCGGCGACATCGTCGATGGCCGCCGCAAGGCGGAGCTGTTGCGGGAGATTGCCGAGCGCGAGGGCATCGACCTGCAGCAGGTGATTGCCGTGGGTGACGGGGCCAACGACCTGCCGATGCTGAGTATCGCTGGTCTGGGGGTGGCGTTTCGGGCCAAGCCGCTGGTGAAGCAGAGCGCCGAGCAGTCCATCTCCACCCTCGGGCTGGATGCCATTCTCTATCTGCTGGGCATTTCGGACCGCTACCAGCAGGAGCGTTAGCACCCTGCGGCAGCCTTCATATGTGCGACCACAGCGATTCGAAGGCCAGGCGCGGAAACTCCACTTCCTCGGCCACCGCGCTGTTGTTCTTTTCCAGCTCCCGCACATAGCGGAAAGAGAACTGGCTGTAGCTGCCGGTGGCGTCCAGCTGACGCTGCAACTGCACCAGAAACTCTTCGTCGTCGCGCAGCAGCACCACCCGCTGGCGCTCGCGAAAGCCGGTGCGAGGCGTGATGAGGGTGTGAGGTTTGCCCACCAGCTTGATTTCCGGCAGCAGCAGCACCCTGATCGGCCGCGACGGCGTACCCGAGGGACTCATCACCCGGGCGCCGTAGGGCACTGCCTGGGGGCTCAGCAATTCCAGGCCGATCAGGGTCTGGGCGTTTTCCAGGGCGCTGATCCAGCGCACCGCGGCAATTAGCCAGTTGCTCTGGTCGGGTTCGCGCACACAAAGAACATCGCCCGAGCGCATGTTCACCGGGTTGGGGTCGTCCCAGGACAGGCAGTAGCCGCCGGGGCTGACGTTGATCACCGGTGCCCGATAGATCGAAAAGCGGTGCTGGCCGGGGTTGGCCTCGGGTGCCTCCTCCAGGTGGTGGACCATTTCCTCCGCTGGCGCCGGCGGGCGTTCGACAGCCGGGTGCCCGGCGGCATCGCCCTCGGGGTGGCGTGGGCTGCCAGCGTCTGTGAACAGCTTGCCGCTGTCGGCCATTTCCGCCAGTTGGGCGGGCAGGAATTGCGCGAAGGTGCGATCACCGGCGATATGGTAGTGCACGCTGCTCAGGCCCACCGCCACCTCCAGTGCCAGCCCCTCGCCGGACCGCCGGCTGAAATTGCGCTGGCGGGGGGTGGACAGGGCCTCGACCAGATGGTCGAGACTGGACATCGGTAGCCCCAGCTCCCGCAACAGGGTATTGACCTGCTGCTGGTTGCCGCGGTCCCGATTGTGCATTTCCTGCAGGTGCTTCAGCAGGCCGCTGGTGGCAATGTAGCGGATGTATTCGCCGGTGCCGGCGTCGTCCAGGTGATACTGGGGTGGTTTGTCGTCGTGCAGGTTCACCCGGAAACAACTGTCCTCGCCATCGCAATCCCGGCGCAGCTTGAGCAGGTGTCCCCAGAGATTCTGCAGTGCCAGGTAGAGGCCGATCAACTCGCTCTGGCGCAGCTGGTTGGGTTTGCAGCAGCTCAGCATGGCGGTTTGCAGATAGGTGCTGGTCAGGGAAACCTGCTGGCCGTGCAGGTCGGCCACCGGCAGGTTGGCCAGGTTCTGCCGCTCGCCGAGGGCGTAGAGCTGGTGCAGGGTCAGCCAGCAGCTGGGCTCCAGGTTCTGATAGAGCTGGAAGGCCTGCAGGATGCGCCGCCCGGCGAATTCCAGCGCCCGCTGCAGGCTCTCGCAGGCCTGGCGCGCGGGGTTCAGTTCCGGGCTGTCCGGGGGCCGCTGGATGGTGTGTACGGTCACCAGGGTATAGGCGGTGCTCAACAGACTGAGCAGACTCTCGGAAAATTCCGCCATCTGCCGTGAGGCTTCCGGCAGCACCAGGGGCTGGTTCAGAAAGCGCCGGGTCAGTTGGCCCTGGATACGCACAGCGGTGGGGCACAGGGCCTCGAGAATGACAAAACGCTGGTTCGACGTCATTTCCACCCGGTTGCACTCGCGCAGGGCCTCCTGCATGCGGACAACGGCCGTCTGGGTGTCGTCGCTGGACAGGCTGCGGCCCCACTGCGCGGCTCCTTCCGCGGTGGGGGGAAAGGCGCTGAGCTGGCTCAAATCCTGCCTTGGAATGCGCAGTTTGATCGGTGTTGCGGTACTCATTATTTGCCACGGGTTCCCGTTGCCTGTGATCACCGACCAAGGTTAGCCCAACAGGACAGGGAGTCGCCACAACTGATCGCAGTTTGCGCAAGGTTCTGCGCTGCCAAAGCGGCCCTGTGTGCGGTATGATTAGCGCCCGTTTTTTCGGCGACCCGGCAACATGGCTAACTACACGACCAACGAATTTCGCTCCGGCCTCAAGGTGATGCTGGACGGTGACCCCTGCAACATCCTCGACAATGAATTTGTCAAGCCGGGCAAGGGCCAGGCTTTCAACCGGGTGCGCCTGCGCAACCTCAAGACCGGGCGGGTCTGGGAGCGCACCTTCAAGTCGGGCGAATCCCTGGAGGGGGCGGATGTGGTGGACCGGACCATGGAATACCTCTACAACGACGGTGAGTTCTACCACTTTATGGAATCCGGGACCTTCGAGCAGTTCCAGGCCGACGCCAAGGCCGTGGGTGATTCCCACCTGTGGCTGAAAGAGCAGGACCCCTGCGAGGTCACCCTCTACAACGGCTCGCCGCTGTCGGTGGCGCCGCCCAACTTCGTCGAGCTCGAGATCGTCGAAACCGACCCCGGCCTCAAGGGCGATACCGCCCAGGGCGGCACCAAGCCCGCCACCCTCAGCACTGGCGCCGTGGTCAAGGTGCCCCTGTTCATCACCACCGGTGAGGTGGTGCGTGTCGACACCCGCACCGGCGAGTACCAGAACCGGGTCAGCAAGTAGGCCCGGTGTCCTGGCGGCCCGGCGCGGGCCTGCCGCAACTGCGGGCCCGCGCGACCCTGCTGGCGACCCTGCGACGCTTTTTTGACCAGCGGGGCGTCCTTGAGGTCGAAACTCCACTGCTGTGCAGCGCCGGCATCACCGACCCTTCCATCGAACCCCTGATCGTCGCTGGCGGCAGCTCCCTCGCCAGTGGGCAGCGCTTTCTGCAGACCTCCCCCGAGTACGCCATGAAGCGGCTGCTGGCCGCCGGCTCCGGCCCCATCTACCAGCTGGCCCGGGCCTTTCGCGATGGCGAGGCCGGCGCCCGCCACAACCCGGAGTTCAGCCTGCTGGAATGGTATCGCCCCGGCTTCGACCACCACGCACTGATGGAGGAAGTGGCGGAGCTGGTCTGCGCCTGCCTCGGCGAGCGCCCCTGGCGCAAATTGAGCTACCGCGAGCTGTTCCGGCACAGCATCGGTATCGACCCTTTCTCGGCCCCGGTCAGCGCACTGGAAGCGTGCGCCCGCGCCCGCCACGACCTCGGTGCACTCAGCGGCGACCGCGACCTCTGGCTGGGCCTCCTGCTCACCCATCAGGTGGAGCCCTGGCTGGCGACCCAGGGAACCTGCTTCGTCTATGACTATCCGGCTTCCCAGGCGGCCCTGTCGCACATTGTCAGCGTGAATGGCATGGCGGTGGGCCAGCGTTTCGAGCTCTACATCGACGGGGTTGAGCTGGCCAACGGCTACCACGAACTGACCGACGCCAATGAACAGCGCGCGCGCTTTGTGGCCGACAACACTCGCCGTCGTGGCTGCGGGCAAGCCGAGCGCCCCCTGGATGAGCGCCTGCTGGCGGCACTGGCGGCGGGCATGCCGGACTGCAGTGGCGTGGCGCTGGGTGTAGACCGCCTGCTGATGCTGGCGACACAGGAGACGGATATCCGGCGGGTGCTGGCCTTTGATTGGGGACGCTCGTAGCGAGAGCGCTTCAGGCCCCGAGCACCGCTGGCCCGTAACCGTCGATAAACTCCGCCGGCATCCGCCGCGCTCGCCCGGTGCTGATCTGGATGCAGGCGAAGCGCATGCCACCGCGCAGCACGGTGGCGCCGTCGGCCGGGCGGATGATCTGGAAACGACGCTGCAGGGTCACCCGCTTGTCCCAGCCGGTAATCCAGGTGGCGGTGAGCAGGGTATCGCCGGCGCGGGAAGCCTGCAGGTAATCGTATTGTGTGCGGGTGATGGCCATCGCCCGGTCCAGCCGCCGGTAGCAGTCCAGGTCCAGTCCCAGTGACACCGAATGGGCCCAGGCCACCTGCTCGCACCACTTCACGTAGACCGTGTTGTTGGTGTGCTCGAGGCCGTCGATGTCCTCCTCCAGCACCCGCTGTTCTAGCACGAAGGGGGACGGGTGGTCCCACGGCAGGCTTATGTCGCTCATGGCGTCTCCGGGGCCACCGTCTCTTGCGCCGGTTTGATGGCGATATTGAAGAAGGCGTACACAATCGCCACCACCGGGCACAGCAGGTTGAAAAAGGCGAAGGGTGCGTAGGCCATCGTGGCCACCCCAAGCGTGGCGGACATGTAGGCGCCGCAGGTATTCCAGGGAATCAGGGCCGAGGTCAGAGTGGCGGAGTCTTCCAGTGTGCGCGACAGGTTGAGGCGCGACAGGCCAAAACGCTCGTATTCGTCGCGGTACATGCGGCCCGGCAAGGCCACGGCGATGAACTGGTCGGCGGCCAGGATGTTGGTGGCAATGCAGGTGGCCACGGTGGTGGTAACCAGTGAGCCCACGCTTTTCACCCCCTTCAGGGCCAGGGTCAGCAGATAGTGGAGAATGCCGGTGCGCTCCAGTACCCCGCCAAAGCCGAGGGCGCAGATAATCAGCCACACCGTGTTCAGCATGCTGCTCATACCGCCCTTGGACAGCAGTTCGTCGAGGAAGGCGTTGTCGCTGTGCGACACATAGCCGTTGAACAGGCTGATCCAGAGGCCCTTGAGCAGGACAAAGGCGCTGCCCAGGCCCTGGCTATCGCCGGCCAGGATGGCCACGCTGGCCGGTTGGAAGACCAGCGCGAACACGCCGCCCAGCAGGGCGCTGATCACGATGGCCGGGTAGGCCGGGAAGCGCTTGTACACCAGCACCAGCATCAGCACCAGTGGCAGCAACAGGTGCAGGCCGATATTGAACTCGCCGCGCAGGCTCTGCTGCAGGGCGCCAATTTCCTGGGGTGTGGCTGCCTCGGAACTGCCGATCAGGGTGAACAGCAGCAGGGCGATGGCGAAACTCGGCACCGTGGTCCACGACATGTGGCGGATATGGTCGAACAGGTCCACGCCGGTGGCGGCGGAGGCCAGGTTGGTGGTGTCGGACATGGGTGAGAGCTTGTCGCCGAAATAGGCGCCGGAGACGATGGCGCCGGCGGTGATGGCGGGCGACAGTTCAAAGCTGCCGGCGATGCCCATCAGGCCGATGCCCAGGGTGCCGGCCACAGTCCAGGAACTGCCGATGCTGATGGCCACGATCGCGCAGATGGCGGCGCTGGCGGCATAGAAAAGGTCCGGGTCGAGAATGGCCACCCCGTAGTAGATCATCGCCGGTACCGTGCCACTGAGGATCCAGGTGCCGATCAGCATGCCCACCGCCAGCAGGATCAGCGTCGGCGCGAGTCCGACACCGATGCCGTCGATGATGCCCTGCTGGCTCTCGTGCCAGTCGACGCCGGTGCGCAGGCCCACCAGCGCGGCCACACAGCTGGCCAGCACCAGGGCGATCTGGTTGGCGCCGTAGGAGGAATCGGCGCCGAAAAGATACACTGAGCAAGCCAGCAGGACGATCAAAAACAGGATGGGTGCCAGCGCCAGAGGGAGCGTCAGGCGGGGGTTGGCATGTTCTGTGGCGCTCAATATGGCGGCTTCCCGTGCGGATTGTGCGGGGGCGACCGGCTTTCAGTGCAGCGGCCCAAAAGCCACAGAATGCCCGAAAAACCCGGTGTGGTACAGGCCGGCGCCTCCCGTAGCGCGACCTCATTCACCCCAGGAGCGACAGGTCTCTCACCGCGCCCTTGTCCGCGCTGGTGGCCATCCTGGCGTAGACCTTCAGCGCCGCGCTCACCTTGCGTGGACGATCCTTGACGGGCTGCCAGGATTGTTCACCCCTTGTCTCCATGGCTGCGCGGCGGCTGGCCAGCTCCGCTTCGCCGAGGCGCACATTGATGCTGCGCGCGGGGATGTCGATGTCGATCATGTCGCCGCTCTCCACCAGGCCAATGGCGCCGCCCGCCGCCGCTTCCGGCGAGGCGTGGCCGATGGACAGGCCCGAGGTGCCGCCGGAGAAACGGCCGTCGGTGAGCAGCGCGCAGGACTTGCCCAGGCCCTTGGATTTCAGGTAGCTGGTGGGGTAGAGCATCTCTTGCATGCCGGGGCCGCCGCGGGGTCCCTCGTAGCGGATGATGACCACATCGCCGGTTTTCACCCTGCCGCCGAGAATACTGTCTACCGCGTCTTCCTGGCTTTCGCAGACAAAGGCAGGGCCGGAGAACTTGAGGATGGATTCGTCCACCCCGGAGGTCTTTACCACACAGCCATTTTCGGCGATGTTGCCAAACAGCACCGCCAGGCCGCCCTCCAGGGAAAAGGCATGGTCGAGTGAGCGGATGCAGCCGCCTTCGCGGTCATCGTCCAGGCTGGGCCAGCGGGTGCTCTGGGAAAAGGCCGTCTGGGTGGGAATGCCCGCCGGGCCGGCCTTGTAGAATTCGTGCACGGCGTCGTCGCTGGTGCGCACGATGTCCCACTGCTCCAGCGCCTCGGCCATGCTGCGGCTGTGCACGGTGGGGCAGTCCCTGTGCAGCAGGCCCGCGCGATCCAGCTCGCCGAGGATGCCCATGATGCCGCCGGCGCGGTGCACGTCCTCCATGTGATACAGGGGCGTGTTGGGCGCCACCTTGCACAGCTGGGGCACTTTGCGCGACAGGCGGTCGATGTCGGCCATGGTGAAGTCCAGCTCGGCCTCCTGGGCCGCCGCCAGCAGGTGCAGGATGGTATTGGTGGAGCCGCCCATGGCGATGTCGAGTGACATGGCGTTCTCGAAGGCCTCGAAACTGCCGATGTTGCGCGGCAGCACCGAGTCGTCACCCTCTTGATAGTAGCGCTGGCACAGTTCCACCGCCAATTGCCCGGCGCGGTGGAACAGGCGTTCGCGGTCGGCGTGGGTGGCCAGGGTGGAGCCGTTGCCGGGCAGTGACAGGCCCAGGGCCTCGGTCAGGCAGTTCATGGAATTGGCGGTGAACATGCCGGAGCAGGAGCCGCAGGTGGGGCAGGCGGAGCGCTCGTATTCGGCCACCTTGTCGTCGTCGGCACTGTCGTCGGCGGCGATCACCATGGCGTCGATCAGGTCCAGCTTGTGTTCCGACAGCCTGGTCTTGCCCGCCTCCATCGGCCCGCCGGAAACGAACACGGCGGGAATGTTGAGGCGCATGGCCGCATTGAGCATGCCGGGGGTGATCTTGTCGCAGTTGGAGATGCACACCATGGCGTCGGCGCAGTGGGCGTTGACCATGTACTCCACCGAATCGGCGATCAGGTCGCGGCTGGGCAGGCTGTAGAGCATGCCGTCGTGACCCATGGCAATGCCGTCGTCCACGGCGATGGTGTTGAATTCCTTGGCCACACCGCCGGCGGCCTCGATTTCCCGCGCCACCAGTTGGCCCAGGTCTTTCAGGTGCACATGGCCGGGCACGAACTGGGTGAAGGAGTTGACCACGGCGATGATGGGTTTCTGGAAATCCTCATCCTTCATGCCGGTGGCGCGCCACAGGGCGCGGGCGCCAGCCATGTTGCGGCCGGCGGTGGAAGTCTTGGAGCGGTAGTCGGGCATGGGGTACACCTTCGGGACCCGGTGGTCGGGGTCGTCTTGGTTGTCAACAGGTTATGATCGCCTGTAAAGGGCGTGAAGAATAGCAAAAAAAAACGGCACCGCCGAAGTGCGCCAGCACCTCCAGCAGGGCCAGGGCCGGGTGCCCGGCGGTGTACGCTACCGGCACACCCCGGTTGTGCCAGTGGCCGGGCTATTTCAGCCCGCCGGTGCCCTGAAGATCCTCGTCGTTGCCGATGCGCCAGAGCCTCAGGCGAAGTAGCCGGTGTCGAGCTGGCCCAGTGCCTCCATCACCACCTGCCCGCGATATTCTGTCTGCATCATCTCCAGGGTACTGCGAATGGCAGGTCGAGCCACTTGCCAATCGGCGCCATGGTGCGGCGACGGGTGTGGCGCGGCCAGCTAATCTCCCGCTGGCAGCAGCCATGCTGCCAGCACATGATAGGCCACGCTGCCGCGCAGCCGCCGGGATTCAAACAGGGCGATTTCCCGCTGGCGCAGGGTGATGGCCGGCGTCTGCGCCGGCATGGGGGGCGCAGGGTCGCAGTTGCGAAACAGGGTTACATGGGGCTGGAAACTCCGCCGCTCCCGCCGGGCACCGGCGCCGACCAGCAGTTGCCGCAATTTGCGCACCTGGGCCTCCAGTGCCGGCGGCCAGCGGCTCGGCCCCAGCCAGTAGATGCCCGGTACCTGCCAGTAGCCGGTCTGGTCGAGTTCGAGGGTCACTGCTGGGATGTCGCTGCCGTCGACCCAGTGGTCAGTGGCATCGCAGAGACTGTCCACCGCCGTGTTGGGCAGTTCGCCGCCGAAAGCCAGGGTCATGTGCAGGTTGGCTACCGACACCGGGCGCCCGCAGGGGCCGAACTGGCGGTCCCGCCAGTCGCTGATGGCCAGGGCGGCCTCCTGGCCCGGTTCGATGCCGAAAAATACGCGCATGGGGCTTACCTGTTGAGAAGACGTTTCGCGACGACCGGCCGTGCCAGGCCGCACAATACCCCTGGGATGCTGACCGTTAGCGATGGCTGCACCTCCCAGGTGT
>JBKDZQ010000758.1:0-2238 GCA_047971325.1 Parahaliea sp. | reverse complement strand
CGCCTGATTCCGGATATTGAGATATTGCCGTGGCGCCGCAACTATGTTTTGGCAGTTCAGGTACATCCAAGTTCCAGCCGACCCCATTACCTAAAAAGCGCCGGCCTCGAGGGCGGTGTCTATGTGCGGGTCGGTTCCACCAATCGCCGCGCTGACCGTGAATTGATTGACGAACTGCGGCGCTATGCCCGCAGCGAAACTTTCGATGAACAGGCAATGCCCGAGTGCGACTCGGAAGCTATCGACTTCCATGCTGCTTCCGAGTTGTTCGCGCCGGTACGCAAACTCAAACGAACGGACATGGAGACGCTGCGCTTGCTTGTGAAGCACCAGGGGCGCAAGGTACCCACGGTTGGAGGAATGCTGCTTTTTGGCAAGGAACGCAATCGCTATTTTCCAGATGCCTGGATTCAGGCGGGCCGCTTTCGGGGAGCCGACAAGACCCATATCTCCGATACACTGGAAATCAGAACTTTTCCAGTACGTGCCGTGGAAGAGGCCGTTGCTTTTGTTCACAAGCATGCCTTGCATGCTATGGAAATAGGTGCCGTGCATCGCAAGGAACGCTGGAATCTCCCGCCGGTGGCGGTGCGCGAGGCAATCGTCAACGCTATCGTGCATACCGATTATGCCCAACGCGGGGCGCCCATCCGGATTTCCGTTTTCGATGACCGGCTGGAGGTGGAAAGCCCTGGCCTGTTGCCTTTTGGTCTGACGGTGGATGACCTGCTCCAGGGTGTGTCCAAATTGCGCAACCGCGTCATCGGCCGCGTGTTTCATGAACTGGGATTGATCGAGCAGTGGGGGAGCGGCATCCAGCGCATGTTGGCGGTTTGCCGTGACGCGGGTCTGATGTCGCCAGTGCTGGAAGAAATCGGTACCCGTTTCCGCGTGACCATCCACACGGCCAGCACCGGCACTCCCAGCGTTGATGAAACCGATCAGGCTATTCTCGATGCACTGGCCGCTGGCAACGGACTGTCGACGCAGGAGATTGCCAGGGTAATTGATTTGACCGCGCGTGCCACCCGCAGCCGCCTGCTCAAGCTGATTGCGCGCGGCCTGGTAAGAGAAATTGGAACCAGCCCGCAGGATCCGAAGCGGCGGTATTTCAGGGCGGGATAGAAGTGCAATGACAATAGTACATGTGGCTGTTGGCGTCATTCTCGACGCCGACGGCAATATCCTGCTCACCCAGCGTGCCGAAGACGCCCATCAGGGCGGCCTCTGGGAATTTCCCGGCGGGAAGGTAGAGCCGGGAGAGAGCGTGCAGCAGGCGCTGGCCCGGGAGCTGCACGAAGAACTGGGTATCGTGCCCACCGCGAGTGAACCCCTGATCGAAGTGCGCCACGACTACGGCGACAAAAGCGTGCTGCTGGACGTGCATCGGGTGCCGGTTTTCAGTGGTGTGCCGCACGGGCTGGAGGGTCAGCCGCTGGCCTGGGTGAGTATGGCGGAGCTGGCGGACTACCCCCTGCCGGCGGCCAACCGGGTGATTGTGGAGGCGCTGCGGCGGCACGCCAATGGTGCTTTACTGAATATTGCGACATAAAGTTGTCAGTAAAATTTATATTCCAGCATCACCGACTTCTCCAGTCGCCTGATTGATAGGCATTAACGTATTGACTGTTAGTAATAATAAGATTGGCTTGGATCCTGCCCAAACAAAACAGCACGTGGGCGCTGTAACCCAGACCTTCCAGTGATATGGCATGGCGATTGGGCGACGTTTGGGCGCCCCCTTGAAAACAAAACAACAGACAAACTACGGAAACCAAGCAGGGAGCACTTTCATGAGCCGTACCCCACTGCGCACCACCCAGATTCGTTCAGGTATCACCGCACAGGAAATCGTTGGTATCGCACGTGGCAACGTGGGCATTGATTGGACAATTGATGGCTGTACGGACTTTGTCTGGGGTTGCCAACCTTGCTGGTGCACCATTCTTTGATTTGCAGGATCAGACTGTTGATGGCGACCCGAGCCAGCCCAAGGATGTGGAATACGTTGTACCCAATTCGTCGGGCATTACATCGGGCACTGACGACATCGCAGGCGACGGCTGACATCGGTGTTTTCAGGTACCTTCGCCAATGACCTGCGGGCGACGTTGCAACGTAACCGTTCATTCCGGGACGTCATATCCTGATACCTGATCCGCAGGTACATTTCTCCTCAAACACAGGAGAATTTCGATGATCGAATCCACACCAGCTGTAGCCTTTCCGTCTCCACAT
>JBKDZQ010000757.1:0-5168 GCA_047971325.1 Parahaliea sp. | reverse complement strand
CGGCGGCGGCCGCCTGCTCTACCGCATGCACTATCTGCTGCACTACATGGACCGCAACACGGCCATCTATATCGTGGGCATCTGCACCATGCTGATGCTGGTGGCCATCGTCACCGGTGTCATCACCCACAAGAAGATCTTCAAGGATTTCTTCACCTTCCGCCCCGGCAAGGGCCAGCGTTCCTGGCTCGACGCCCACAACGTCATCAGCGTGATGGCCCTGCCCTTCTTCCTGATGATTACCTACAGCGGGCTGGTGTTCTTTTCCACCACCTACATGCCTGCCGGCTTGGCCGCCATCTACGGCAGCGACCGGGACAGCCGGGAGCGCTTCTTCAACGAACTGTTCGGCGAACACGGCCACGAGGCGGTGAGCCGCCCCACGGCCTCCGTCCCCGCCATGATCGCCCGGGCCGAGGCCACCTGGGGCGAGGGCCAGGTCGGCTCGGTGATGGTCATGCACGACCAGGGCAAGGCGCCGGTGGTCGAAATCGGCAAGGTGCTCGGCAACCAGGTGCGCTTCTTCAGCGGTGATACCCTGCGCTTCCACGCCGGGACCGGCGCGCCGCTGCCGCCGGAGCCGGATGACAGCGGCGCACTCACCACCAACGAAACCCTGCGCGCCCTGCACGAGGGGCGCTTCGCCGGCCCCTGGCTGCGCTGGCTCTACTTCAGCGCCGGCCTGCTGGGCTGCGCCATGATCGGCACCGGCCTGGTGCTGTGGACCGTCAAGCGCCGCCGCGACCAGCAGACCAGTGGCAACGGTTTTGGCCACCGGCTGGTGGAAGCCCTGAACGCCGCCACCATCGCCGGCCTGCCCGCCGGGATAGCGGCCTACTTCTGGGCCAACCGCCTGCTGCCGGTGGAAATGGCGGACCGCGTCAACTGGGAGGCGAACTTCCTGTTCCTGATCTGGGGCGAAGCGCTGATCTACGCCCTCTTTCGCGATATCCGCAAAGCCTGGGTGGAACTGCTGTGGCTGGCCGCGGCAGCCTTCGCGCTGATTCCCCTGGTCAACGCCCTGACCACCGATCGCCACCTGGGTGTCACCCTGCCCGCCGGCGACTGGGTACTGGCCGGCTTCGACCTCACCGTGTTCGCCCTGGGCCTGGCCTTTGGCTACACCGCCATCAGGGTCAGGCGCATCTGGCTGAGAAAAGACGCCGAAGCGGCCGCCGCCGGCAGGGCCCTGCTGGCGGGACAGGCGGCATAATGGCGGGCAGGGAAACCAGCCCCGGCTACCGCTGGCTGGTGGCCTCGCGGGTGCTGGCGGCGGTGCTTGGCGGCTACGCCCTGACCTCGGCGGCGACCGTCCTGCTGGCGCTCATCTGGCCGTTGCCACAAGCCGAGGCGGTGGTCGCCAGCACCCTGCTCAGCTTCACTGTCTACACCTGCGTGATTGTCTGGATCTTCGCCACCCGGCGCCTGCGCACTGTATGGCTGGGTCTGGTTATCGCCACCGCGGCCTGCGCCGCCCTGTCCTGGCTGCTGATGCCCGTCGCCAGCGCCGGAGGTGCCGCATGACGGGGCTGAACATCGCCATTTTCATGGCCAGCCTGGCGGGCCTGGTCGCCCTGGCGCTGGCCATGCCCAAACACGGTAAACAGCTCCTGCGCAGGGAGCTGCCGGGGACCTGGCGGCGCGCGGCGCGGGTACTGGGCTGGCTGCTGCTGGCACTGGCGCTGGGCCTGGGCATCGCCCGCTGGCGTTTTGGCATCGGCGCCGTCACCTGGCTGGGCTGGCTGGCCATCGCCGGCGCCGCGCTGGTGTTCTACCTGCCCAGTTGGCCCTGGCAGCCACAGGCCAGCGCCAAAGCCCAGCGGCCAAAACGCGCCAGACCCGCCGCCGCGGAAGCAGCGGCGCCCGCAACCCTGCCACGCCACCGCCAGTTACCGGGTCGGACGCTGGCCACCGCGGCCTTTGTCATTCCCCTGGCGGTGTTCTGCTGGCAGTTGCTGACCACTCCTGACCGGCCCCTGCTGCGGGAAGACGCCTTTCGCGGCCAGGTCGGGCCCTGGGCCTTTACCCTGGCGGAGCAGGACCGGAAGGCACCCGAGATCGTCGCCCTGAACGTGCCGCTCAAGTCCTTTGTCATCGCCTTCTGCAAGGGCTGCGAGAAGGACATCCGCACGGCCTACCTGAAAGTGCGCAAACCGCACTCACCGCGCGCCGCCGGCAACGCCTTCGGCGGCCGGGACCGGGAAAAAACCGCGGCGGTACCGCTACCCCGCGCCGCCAGCCTCAATGATGGCCTGTGGCTGACGGTGGAAAGCAACAGCGGCGACATCTACCAGCAGGAACTCGACATCCAGCGCCTGTCGCCGGCGCTGGCCGCCTTCATCAGGGAGCGCTCTTGAGGTTTGTCCCTATCACCCTGGCCCTGCTGTGCAGCGCCACCGCCCTGGCCCAGATACCGGTCTGTCACTGCCGGCTCGACCAGGGTCTCATCTCCTGCGAGGGCGCCTACAAAGACGGCTCCCGGGCGGAGGACGTGGCCATGCGGGTCATGACCTACGGTGGTGAAACCCTGCACAGCGGCAGGCTGGACCGGCAGTCGCGCTTTGGCGCCCCGCTGCCGGACCAGCCCTTCTATATCCTGATGGACGCCGGTCCCGGCGAAATGTTTGAAGTGGACTGGCGCGATATCGAGGGCCTGGCCGAACAGCACTTCCGTACCGCGGCGGGGAAGTAAAGCGGCAATAACAAAACGGGCAGCCAGGGCCACCCGCCAGGTCAGTTCAATGAACCCTATAGATAATCAAACAACGAAAGATTGCTGATGCTCACATAGCTCTTCTGCGCCGCTTCCAGCGTGGTGAGTTGCATCTGCAGGCGGCTGATGGCCTCAGCGTAGTCCAGGTCCCGCACTTCCGACAGGTTCTGCTGCAATTGCAGGCTGAAGGCCTCGTTGCGGGAGATGGCCGTGTCCGCCTGGTTCATGCGCGCCCCCAACTGGGTCTGCTGCCCCACCAGCCCGCCCAGAGCCTGGTCGAGGGTGCCCAGGGCGCTGGCCATGGCATTGTGCACCTGGGCGGCACCGGCGGCGCTGCTGTCATCGGAGGACAGGGCGTCGACCATGCCCTGCATCATGCCGAACATGTCGGTGGTGGCCGAGCGCTCGAGGGTAAAGCTGTCGCCGGCGGCCGGCGAACCGCTGAACTGCACTTTGGCACCGTTGAAGCTGATGTTCTCGCCGGCGGCGTAGTGGCCACTGGCCACCACCGCACCGCCGCTGTCGCTGACGGAGTAGGTGGTTTGCCCGGCGCCATCCACAGCAAAGCTGATGGTGTATTCATCGCGCAGGAAGCCGGTGCTGGCGGAACTGCCCCCCAATACCGCGGTGCCGCTGTTGCCGGCATCCGGCTTGACGTCGAAGGTGCCATTGCCGGTGGGCACGCCCATGAACAGGGCCCGGCCGCTGTCGCGCAGGCGGATGTTCACGCCGTCGGCCACCTCGATCTCGCGACCGCCCTCGTCGCCGTTGTAGGTGACCACGCCGTTGTTCCGGGAGAAGGGCTGCTCGCCACTCTGGTAGCCCCCGAACAGGTAGTCGCCGCTGGCGTCGCGGGTGTTGGCCACCGCCAGCAGGGACTCATTGAGCTGTTGCAGCTCGGCGGCGATGGCCTGGCGGCTCTCGGTGGTCTGGGAGCCGTTGTTGGCGGTGACCACCAGTTCCCGGGCGCGCTGCAGCAGGTCAACCGCATCCTGGATCGCGGTTTCCTGGCGCGCCAGATCCCCTTGGGCGTATTCGCCGTTCTTGGTATAGCCCTCCAGCTTGGACAGATCCTCGGTCATGTCCAGAATCTGCACGGCGGCCACCGGGTCGTCGGCCGCGGAATTCACCCGCGAGCCCGAGGCGAGCTGCTGCTGGGTCTTGTTGACCTGTGCCTGCAGGTTGAGGATCGAGTTGATGCCCTGCTGGTACATCTGGAGGGTGGAAATTCTCATCGGTGGCGCGCTCCCTGGCGACTCCTGCTATCTCTTTGTCCCAACGGTGAACAGGCGCTAGCGCCTGGTGGCCGACAGCAGTGTCTGGAACACGGTGTCGGCGACGGCGATGACCTGGGCGGCGGCCTGGTAGGCCTGCTGGTAACGCAGCAGGTCCGCCGCCTCCTCGTCCAGGTTGACCCCCTGGGAGGTTTCCATGGCCAGCCTGGACTGCTCCAGCATGGCCGCGGCGGTGGTGGCTTCGCTGGTCGCCTGCCGGCTGGCAACACCGGCGCCGGCCACCATGGCGCCGTAGGCATCGCCATAGCTTGCGGAGCCGCCCTGCAGCACCCCGGTGGTTTGCAGTGCGCCGAGGGTCACGCTGTTGCGGCTGTCCCCGGTGCCACCGGCATTGCTCTCGACGGTGAACTGATCCCCGGCCACCGGCGCGCCGCTGAGGGAGAAACGCATATCCCCCAGATTCAGCTCAACCCCGCCGGACTGGGTGGCGGGGTCGTAGGGCAGCGGCCCACCCGCCATGCCGGAAACATCGAACCCGGGTACCCCGGCCCCCAGCGCGTCGGGATTGAAGGTCAGGGTGACCGGCAGAGCGGCGAAGGTGCCGCCGGTGGTATCCAGGCTGACCTCGCCGATGGCACCGGTACCGGCATTGCCGGGCGCCACCGTGGAGCGCGCCGGCCCGGCGGCGGCAAAGGCCTTCGGATCGCTCAGTGCCAGGCTGAATTCCCCGGCGGCGGAGCGCACGGGTTGCAGGGTGCAGACATCGCCAGCGCTGGCGCTGCCGCGGATGTCCACCCGCACCCCGTCCACCGTGACACTGCCACCGGCGACCAGCTGGGAAGTCCCGGTATCGAGGTTCCTGAGCTGCCACTGGCTGCCGTCATAGCTGAGCTGGTATTCGTCCCCGGTGAGCCCCCCGGCATCCACCACCTGGGCCGTCACCGAGGCACTGCCGCCATTATTGGTGCCGGCGACCAGCGTCGGCCCGGGCACCTTGAAAAAGTCCCCCCCCAGATTCCCGTTTAAGTCCATCCCCTGGCGATGTTGTGCATTGAAACTGGCGGCAAGTCCCGCCGCCAGCTGGTTGAGCCCGTCCCGCGCTGCCCCCAGCGCGCCACTGCGAAACTGCAGTGCGGCACCCAGTTCTCCGCCGGTAATGAATCTGCCGATATCCCCCTGGAGCGGCGAATTCTCCAGTACGACATTCAGTTGCGAGGTGT
>JBKDZQ010000756.1:0-3673 GCA_047971325.1 Parahaliea sp. | reverse complement strand
ACACTACGCAATAGTGGCTCTATCTCGGCAAACTGCTCTCTGCTGATATCGCTGGCGTACTTTGTTCTCTTCATCCCCCTATTATTAAGGATCGAAAAAAAATCGTAAACAGGTTCTGAGGGCAAACGCGCCCCCCCAGCCCGCGGCCACCGCGACATACTGTTCGCCATCCACCGCGTAGGTGATCGGCGCCGCGACAATACCGGTCTTGGCCTCGGCGGACCACAGCGCCTCCCCGCTGTCGGCGCGATAGGCCACAAACCGGGCGTTGGCGTTACCCTGGAACAGCAGGTTGCCCGCCGTGCTGAGCAGCCCGCCGTTCCAGATATTGTCGTGCTGGATGCGCCACCGCTCCCTGCCCTGCGCCACATCCCAGGCACTGACGTGGCCCCTCACCAGCTTGACAGATTCGGCGCGCACCGCCCCATCCTCGGGCAGACCGGCCTTTTCGAACTCGATACCGGTATTCCAGGCGCCGGGTTCATAGTCGAATTTCCGGTCATCGGAATAATTCAGCGGTACTTCCTGGGCCGGGATGTACACCAGCCCCGCCTTCGGGTTAAAACTCATGGGGTGCCAGTTATGGCCGCCCAGGGCGTGCGGCCAGATCACGACCGCCTCGCTGGTCTCGCTGTTTTCGTATCGCGCCTGCGGGTTTTCCACCGGCCGGCCCGTACCGAGGTCGACGCCGCTGGCCCAACTGACCCGGGTATAGGGCGCCGCGGACAGCAGCTCACCGGTCTTCCGGTCCAGCACGTAGAAGAATCCGTTCTTCGGCGCCTGCATGATGACCTGGCGGGTCTTCCCGCCAATCGCGACATCCGCCAGGATCATGTGCTGGGTGGCCGTGTAATCCCAGCTCTCCCCGGGCGTTGTCTGGTAGTGCCACACGTATTCCCCAGTATCGGGGCGCAGGGCGACGATGGAGGAAAGGAACAGGTTATCACCGCCGCCCGGACTGCGAATCCGCCGATTCCAGGGCGAGCCGTTGCCCACCCCGATGTACAGCAGGTCGAGCCTGGGGTCGTAGGCCATGGAATCCCATACGGTGCCACCGCCACCGACCCGCCACCACTCGCCGCCCTTCCAGGTGGGCAGGGTCAGTTCGAGCGCGGCATTCTCCAGTGGCTCCTCGGGGTCGCCGGGCACGGTGTAAAAACGCCAAGCCAGCTTCCCGCTGTCACTGTCATACGCAGAGACAAAGCCCCGCACGCCCAGTTCCGCACCGCCATTACCGATCACCACCTTGCCCTTGACTATGCGGGGCGCTCCGGTGATCGAGTAGGGCCGATCCTTCGGCGTGGTCTGCACCTCCCAGACCAGACGACCGTCGCGGGCGTCCAGTGCAATCAGCCGGCCGTCGAGAGTGCCGGAATAAACCCTGCCGTTCCACACCGCCACCCCCCGATTCACCACATCGCAACACAGGTGCACAGCCCACTGTGGCGGCACTTTCGGGTCGTAAGACCACAGTAGCGCACCCGATTTGGCATCCATCGCGAACACCTTGCTCCAGGCTCCGGTCACATACATCACCCCGTCAACGACAATGGGTGTCGCCTCGATACCCCGGGCGTCGGGCAAATCAAAAAACCAGGCCAGACCCAGCTCGCCGACGTTGCTGTCGTTGACCTGTTCGAGCGGACTGAAGCGCTGCTCATCATAGGTACGGCCGTGGGTCATCCAGTTCTGAGGCTGTTCATCCGCCGCCACGATGCGCTCCCCGTCCACGCCGCGACCTCGACCGCGGCCGCAAGGGGACATGAGAGCAGGGCGATAAAAAAAACGAAGGCCGCGGGAAACCTGCTCGCGCATCCGGGTGGAACCGCTGCAGGATGTGGCATGTTGATGGCATTGATCATGGTTATTTCCCGTAGTTACTCGATCTAATGACCGCCCGAACCGAGCGACACCGGACCTGGATACACACCCTCGCTCAGAAGCGATAGCGGGCCTGTATTGCGACGTTCAGCGGACGCTCGACAAAGGCGAAATAACTTTTGGCTGCCCCGCTCAAGGGGACATCATTGGCGAAAGTGATGACCTCCTCGTCGGTGAGGTTACGTCCAACGAGGGCCACCTCCCAGGTATCCGCCAGACTGGCCAGACTGATCCGGGCGTTCACCTTGATGTACTCATCCTGAATGGCATTGAGGTCCAGATCAGGTGCGGCGAAATATTTCCCCGAATAAATCAGGTCCAGACCACCGCGCAGTTCCAGGTTGTTGCCCACCGGGTGGTGGAACTCCAACCCCAGATTGCCACTCCATTCGGGCGTAAACTGGTTGGTATTGCCATCCCAATCGCAAAAAGGCACGCCGTCGACAAACTGCGTCACCGCCTGGCCCTTGTAGCAGGCACCATTGGTGTAATCCTCGAACTGAAAATCGGTATAGGCCAGGGCACCGGACAGAACAATGCTCTCCGTCAGCTGCCAGCGGCCGTCCATCTCCACGCCCTGGGTGGTCGCGCTGGCGGCGTTCTGCACGTCAAAGCCCAGTACCCCGTCGAACACGCTCACCTGCAGGTCATCATACTCGGTGCGAAATACCGCGATATTCAACTCCGCGGCACCGTCCAGCAGGCCGAGCTTGGCACCCACCTCCATGGCCAGGGCTTCCTCTTCCTCGAACTCGAGCGCCATGCGGCCATCGGGCATTACCGCGCGATTGCTGCGCGCGTCGAAGCCACCGGCCTTGTAGCCGGTGGAAGCGCTGGCATAGACCATGGTATCTGCCGTCACGTCCCACTGGAGGTTGAACATGAAGGTCGCCACCTGCTCGCTCCGTTTCGCATCGAGGTCATGGGGGAACAGGGAGAGCGGCGGCACCGGCATGCCAAGCTCGGCATACTCCGCAAGACCAGCGGGGTTGAATACGCGGCCGTCGGGGTTCCTGAGGATCAGGCGGCGCCCACCCTTCTTGGACTCGTCGGTATAACGCAGCCCCAGGGTCGTCCTCACGCTGTCGCTGAAATTCCATGTCAGCTGGCCGAAAACAGCCCAGGCGTCGCTGTCGGAGTAGTAATCGCGATCAAGCGTCAACTGTACCGCCGGCAGTGCCAGCTCGACCGGTTCCTCGTAGCGAACTTCACTGCTTTGGTAGAACAGGCCGATGACGTAGTCGAAGGTTTCGCCCACCGGGGATACCAGGCGCAATTCCTGGCTGAACTGTTTAAAATCCTCCTCGGCCGGCGTCTGCACGGTGCTGGCCATGCTGAAATCCGTATCGACCTCTTCCGTGTACTCATAGGTGGAATAACCGGTAATAGAGGTAAGCTGGAATTCATCGAGCATGTAATCCACGGTCAGCGTGTAATTATCATACTCATTGTCGCTGTACTCGGGATCGAGGGTCGCTTTATGGGTAAAATCATTGATGACTGGCGTAACCTCCGGCGATAGGGCTTCGCCGATTATGATCTGGTTGCGGCCGCGGGAATCAAACTCCCCACGCTCGACCTTCAGGGTTGTGGTGAGGGCATCCGTCGGCGTCCATTCAAGCACGCCGCGCCCCACCCACTCATCAGTCTCCATTTCGTCGCGGCCCTTGGCGACGTTGTCGACATAACCATCCATATCGCGCTTGCGCAGTGCCAGGCGACCACCCAGAGTGTCGCCGATTGGACCGGACAGGATGAGCGATATTTCACGCTCATCGTGCCTGGGTTCGTA
>JBKDZQ010000755.1:0-4442 GCA_047971325.1 Parahaliea sp. | reverse complement strand
GCCCGACCGCACCCTGCTCGAACACTGGATGAAGCAAACCAAGGTGGCCTTCGACCTCTGCGGCGAGTGCGAGGGGCTGCATGTGCGCGCCCTGCAGTCGCTGGAGGGCGTGGTGGACAGCCGCATCCTGCTGGAGCACTTCGGCCTGGTGTTCAGCAGCGGCCTGGAGGTGCGGCCCATGGCCCTGCTGCCACTGGCGGCGGACCTCGGGCGCATCAACATGGACTACCCCAATCTCAAGGTCTTTCTGGATGTGGTCGACGACGCCACCCCGCAACTGATCATCGCCGGCTTCCTGCCAGTCCAGGCGGGCCTGACCCGGGACCAGTTTGCATCCTTCGTAGTGATGACCATGGAAGGCACCCGCCAGCTGATTGACGAATGCCTGCGGCTCGACTACCTGTTCCCCGAGGGCGAACCCCAGCGCGGGGGCGGCGCCCCCAATCGCGCCCTGCACTGATCGCCGGCGCCCCATGGCGCGGCATTCGCACCAGCCTGGTGCGAGATACCTGCGGGACAATCGCCCCGACGAGGGTAACGACGAGCTCACCGGGTCCAGTCACAAAGCACGCTGAAAAGCTGTCACAGCCCCTGAAGACGCCCGTTGGGGCACCATTGCCCTCAAACACATCGACTTTCCACCACCTTCCTGCCCCTCCCGCGATACGCCCGTCGCGCCTGACCCAGCTCTCCCTCAGTAGCTGGCACACTCCTTGCTAAACCCAATGGTGAATTACTTCTCTGCAACCAGGAACTTCACCATGGCTTACCTGCTCCCTTCGGAATTTGCGACCAAGATGGTCGACGCCGGCGAGGCGAAAGTGTTCATGTCCACCCGCGACACGCTGATTCGCGCCTATATGGCCGGTGCCATTCTCGCCCTGGCGGCGGTGTTCGCGGTGACCATTACCACCCAGACCGGCAGCGCCCTGCTGGGGGCCGTGCTGTTCCCGGTCGGTTTCTGCATGCTCTACCTGATGGGTTTCGACCTGCTGACCGGCGTTTTCGTGCTGGTGCCGCTGGCCCTGCTGGACCGGCGGCCCGGGGTGACCCTGCACGGCCTGCTGCGCAACTGGGGCCTGGTGTTCGTCGGCAACTTCGCCGGCGCCCTCACCGTGGCCTTCATGATCGCCTTCATCCTCACCTACGGCTTCTCCATCGAGCCGGGGCCGGTGGGGGAAAAAATCTCCGGCATCGGCGAAGCGCGCACCCTGGGCTACGCGGAGTATGGTACCGCGGGCTGGTTCACCATCTTCATGCGCGGCATGCTGTGTAACTGGATGGTGTCCATGGGCGTGGTGGGTGCGATGATCTCCACCCATGTCAGCGGCAAGGTCATCGCCATGTGGATGCCCATCATGCTGTTCTTCTACATGACCTTCGAGCACTCGGTGGTGAACATGTTCCTGTTCCCCTCGGCCATCATCATGGGCGGCGAACTGTCCATCTGGGATTACTTCTTCTGGAACGAAATCCCCACGGTGCTCGGCAACCTGGTGGGTGGACTGGCCTTCACCGGCCTGACCCTGTACAGCACCCACGTGCGCACCGCCCCCGCCCGCGAACACCCCGCGGCACCCATCGGCCGGCCGGTGACCAACTAGGCAACCGGATATGCCTGCCTCCACGGGCCGGGTGGCACCACCACCCGGCATCACCCCGCCCGATCGCGACGCCTCTGGCACCGGCATCAAGGTTGCCATCGGCCAGCACAGTGATCGCGGCCGCAAGGCCCTGAACCAGGACAGCCATGGCGCCCGGATGCCCCCCGAACCCCTGCGCTCACTGAAGGGTGTGGCGCTGGCGCTGGCGGACGGCATCAGCCCCTCGCCCGTCAGCCATATCGCCAGTGAAACCGCCATCAGAAGTTTTCTGGATGACTACTACTGCACCAGCGAGGCGTGGACGGTGGAAACCGCCGCCACCCGGGTGATTGCCGCCACCAATTCCTGGCTGCACGCCCAGAGCCGGCGCGGCCCCCACCGGGGCGAACGCGAGCGCGGCTACGTGTGCACCTTCAGCGCGCTGATACTGCGCGGCCACATGGCCCACCTGCTGCACCTTGGTGATGCGCGCATCTACCGCCTGCGCGAAGGCGCGCTGGAGCAGCTCACCCACGACCACCGCCAGTGGCTGTCCGCCAGCGAGAGCTACCTCAGCCGGGCCCTGGGCATGGAGGCCGCCGTGACGGTGGACTACCAGTGCCTGTCCCTGCGCGAGGGCGATCTCTTCCTGCTGGCCAGCGATGGCGTCTACGAACACCTCGGCGTACCGGAACTGTTGCGGGAACTGTCGGTGCCGGGGCGTGACCTGGACGAGGCCGCAGCAGCCCTGGTCGGCAGCGCGCTGGTCAATGGCAGCAAGGACAATCTCAGCCTGCAACTGGCGCGGGTGGACTGCCTGCCGGTCAGCACGGCCGGCACCCTCCAGCGGCAGGCGGACGCCCTGCCACTGCCGCCGTTCTTCCAGGCCGGACAGGCCTTCGACGGCTACCGCATCGAGCGTTGCCTGCACAGCAGCAGCCGCAGCCACACCTGGCTGGCGGTGGACATGGCCAGTGGCAAACGGGTCACCCTCAAGACCCCGGCCACCGACCAGGGCGACGATCCCGCCTACCTGGAACGTTTTCTGCTGGAGGAATGGATTGCCCGGCGCATCGGCAGCCCCCACGTGCTGAAAGCGGCACCCATCGACCGGGAGCGTGCTTACCTGTACACCGCCACCGAATATATCGACGGGCAGACTCTCGCCCAGTGGCAGCGCGACAACCCGTCGCCCTCGCTGGAGACCGTGCGCGGCATCATCGAACAGGTGGCCCGCGGCCTGCTGGCCTTTCATCGCCTGGAAATGCTGCACCGGGACCTGCGCCCGGAGAATCTCATGATCGATGCCAGTGGCACGGTAAAACTGATCGACTTTGGCGCCGCCCACGTGGCGGGGCTGGCGGAACTGGGGCGCACGGACCCACTGCCAGTACCCGGCACTGCACTGTACAGCGCCCCCGAGTACTTTCTCGGCCAGAGCGGCAGCGCGCGCTCCGACCTCTACTCCCTCGGGGTGCTGTGCTACCATCTGCTCAGCGGCGACTTTCCCTACGGTCCGACCGTGGCGCGGGCGCGCCATTCCAGCGCCCAGCGCCGGCTGCACTACCGGCCGCTGGCGGGCGTGGACAGCGAGATTCCCGCCTGGGTGGACGCCGCCCTGGCCCGGGCCACCCACCCCGACCCGTTCAAACGGCAGGGGGAGGTATCGGAGTTCCTCTACGAGCTGCGCCACCCGGGGGAGGACTTCCTGAACCGGGCCCGACCGCCACTGCTGGAACGCAACCCGGTGGCCTTCTGGCAGGGCGTGGCGATCCTCCAGCTGCTGCTCATCCTCACCCTGCTGTTCCAGACACTTGCCAATCCCTGACGGAGAACAACATGATCCGCAATCGCGAAGACGTCACCAATCTGATCCTGTCCAGCAAGGTCAAGACCGGCATTACCTGGGCGGAAGTGGCCAAGGCCGTCGGCCAGTCGAAGGAGTGGACCACCGCCGCCTGCCTCGGCCAGATGACCCTGGACAAGACCCAGGCGGAAACCGTCGGCCGGCTGTTCAGTCTGCCCGACGAGGCAGTAGCCTGGCTGCAGATCGTGCCCTACAAGGGCTCACTGCCCACCGCCGTGCCCACCGACCCGCTGATCTACCGCTGGTACGAGGTGGTCAACGTCTACGGCAGTACCATCAAGGCGCTGATCCACGAGGAGTTTGGCGACGGCATCATGAGCGCCATCGACTTCAGCCTGGATATCCAGCGGGAGAGCGACCCGAAGGGGGATCGGGTGAAGGTGCTGCTGTCGGGCAAGTTCCTGCCCTACAAGTCCTTCTAGCGGGCGTTCAACCCGCCGCTCACTGCATTAGCGACCCACCGGTATCCTCATCCAGCGACAGCCCCTCGACACCGATCTGCTCCTCCAGCGCCAGCAGGTAGTGGCGCAGGGCGCGCCGCGAGGCCTGCTCCTGCAGGCAGTGGCGAACGCGGTCGGCCACGGCGTCGAAGTCCTGTTCCCGGGCCTCCACCCGCTCATCGATGCGCAGCACATGCCAGCCGTAACGGCTGGCCAGCGGCTCCCCGTGCAATCCAATCGGCAGGTGTTTGAGAGCGCGGTCCAGTTCCGGCACGGTCTGGCCGGTGCTCAGCCAGCCGAGATCACCACCGTTGTCCTTTGAAGGACAGGCGGAGTGGCGCTGGGCGAATTCAACGAAGCGCTCGGGGTGATCGTCCAGTTCGGCGAGCAGTTTGCGACCCAGCCTGTACTGGGCATCGCGGCCCCGGGCATCCTCGGGCGCCGCCGGCAGCAGAATATGGGACACCCGGTGTCGGGAGGGTTCGCTGAAGCGTTCGGGATTGGCCTGGAAGAAGCGCCGGCAGGATTCGGTGTCAGGTTCCGGCACCTTCA
>JBKDZQ010000754.1:0-4692 GCA_047971325.1 Parahaliea sp. | reverse complement strand
GGGCGGTGTGACCAAGCGGTCGTCCATGACCTTAGTCTCTGACAGTTCCAGCCATTACAGTCATCGGGTGCGGATAGTGCTGGCGGAAAAGGGTGTGACCGTGGATCTGGTTGAGGCCGAGGGGAATCACCCGCCAGGCGAACTGGCCGACGTCAATCCCGACAACTCCCTGCCCACCCTGGTGGACCGCGATCTGGTGCTGTGGGAATCCCGCGTCATCATGGAATACCTGGACGAGCGCTTCCCGCACCCTCCGCTACGGCCGGTCTATCCTGTGGCCCGGGCCGAGAGCCGCCTGTTCATGCACCGTATCGAGAAGGATTGGTGCGCGCTGCTGGACTCCATCCAGAACTCCCGCAGCGACAACGTAGTGGCCAAATCCACCAAGGAACTGCGGGACAGCATTACGGGTATCGCACCGATCTTCGCTGAAAAGCCATTTTTCATGAGTGATGAATTTACCTTGGTGGACTGTTGCATTGCACCGATTCTGTGGCGATTGCCATCGCTGGGCATTGATATTCGCACCAGCAAGCAGGCCAAGCCCCTGCTGGCCTATATGGACGCCCTGTTCGGTCGCGATTCCTTCCAGGACAGTCTGTCGGAACGGGAGCGGGAGATGCGTACCTAGACCTGTCCCGCAGTCACCCGCCGGAGCCGGTATGACCCCCAGCCGCCCCTACATCATGCGTGCTCTCTACGAATGGATCGTGGACAATGGCTGCACGCCCTATCTGCTGGTGGATGCCTCCATTCGCGGGGTCGATGTTCCGCGGCAGTACGTCAAGGATGGGCAGATTGTACTCAATATCTCCCCGAGCGCGGTGATCGACCTGAATATCAGCAATGAACAGGTCTATTTCAACGGCCGCTTCGGCGGCGTACCCACCGACATCTGCGTGCCGGTGAGCGCGGTGGTGGGCATTTACGCCCGGGAGAATGGTCAGGGCATGGTGTTCGAGGCCGAGGAAGCACCCAAGGGTCCGGATGACGAGCCGACGCCGCCGGGGGGAGGTTCCCCCCCTCCTGGTGCCGGCAAGGCGGAACGCCGGCCGGCGCTGAAAATCGTCAAGTAGTCGCCGCGTCCTTCAGTTCGGCACGATCTCGAACAGTCGCACCACCCGCTGCACACCCGACAGCCCCGCCGCCACTTCTGATACCCGGTCGGCTTCCGTCTGGGTGGCCAGACCCATCAGGTAGACCACACCGTTCTCGGTCACCACTTTGACCCGCATGCCGGGGGTGCTGGGGCGCCCCAGAAGCCAGGACTTGACCTTGGTGGTGATCCAGGCGTCGGCGGTGCGGGTCATGGCCGAGCAGGGCGCGGCCACCTCCATCTCGTTGTAGATGCGGCGTACACCGCGAATGGTGCGCACCACATTGGACGCCTTGGCTTTCAGTTCCTCGCTCGGCACCTGTCCGGCCAGCAGCACGAAGCCGTTGTAGCTCACCACCATCAGGTGAGCTTGGTCGAAGCGCTCGTCGGAGGTGCGGATGTTGACCATGGCCTTGGTTTCCACCGCCTCGTCCTCCAGCCGCCGGCCCATGGTGCGCTCCACCGGCTCATCCTCGATCGGCTCGGACTTCACGCGGGACAGCATGTCGCCGCAGCCCCCTAGCAACAGGCTGGTCAGAAGCAGGGGCAGAAGGAGCAGGCGTATCATAGATCGTTTCCTGTAGGGCTCCCAAAAAGGGCGTGGTCGATGAATTCACAGAGGTTCTGGATGAGCACGGTGTGCCGTTCGAGAGCCCGTGCCGGGGCGATGGCGTCCAAGTGGAGAACCTGGTCCCGTTCGCCCACAAGGCCACCCAGGGCGTCGTCCAGCCCGTTGGACATGAGCGCAATGCCCATGTTCCGCGTGCGGGCGGTTTGCAGGGCGGCGAGTATCGCTGGCGTACTGCCGGCACTGGCGATGCACAGCAGGACGTCGCCGGGCTGACCCAGGGCCTGGAGCTGGCGGGCGAAGATCTCGTCAGGTCCGTCGCTGCCGGCGATGGCCCCGAGGATGCCGCCGCTTTCGCCCAGGGCGAGTACCGGCAGGGCCGGGCGTTCCTGCTGGAAGTGCCCCAGCAGGTGGATGGCGAACAGCTGGGCCAGTGCAGCGTCCGCTCCGGCGCCACAGACCAGCACCTTGTGCTCCCCCAGCATCGCCGCCACCATCTGCTCGGCTATGGCGCCCAGGACCGGCGCGGCCGCATCGACCCCCATGGCCAGGGCTTCAATAATGCCCTGGCAGTTGTCGGCCAGCTGTTGGTAGTAATCCATTTGGGGGGTTCCGGAAACAATGGCTCAGGCAGTGAATGCCGACCGGATCCAGCGCGGTTCCGGGCTCGCGGTGGATTGTGGCGGCTCGAAGGCAACGACGTCAAATCGGCAGGGGTGATTCGCCAGCTTTGAGTGGGACTTCAGGAATGCGCTGGCGGCCCGCAGCAGGCGCTGCTGCTTGTGCCGGCCCACCGAAGCGGCGGCGCCGGCGTAGCGCGGGTTGCTGCGGCTGCGCACCTCGACAAACACCAGGGTGTCGCCGTCGAGGGCGACAATGTCCAGTTCGCCGCCGCGATAGCGCAGATTACGGCCGAGAATGTGCAGGCCCCGGGCCGCCAGCCAGTGACAGGCCGCCTGTTCGTGGGGGTTGGGTACCTGGGACAAGGGCGGCGGCCTCCCGCTGGATCTGTGGCCGCCCAGTATAGTCAGAGCGGCTTCAGGTGGCCGCCATCAAATGTGGCCGGCAGCGGTTCGCGCAGGATGCGCAGTTCCGGATCCATGCTCAGCAGGCCGGTACTGCCGCGTAGCAGGGCGTCGGCCCCGGCCTGCAACTGGGCGAAGCGGCTCTGCAGCAGGTAGGCGTCGGTGCCCAGGGCGTTGAGGCGGGTGTAGCGGTCGCTGCCGGTGCCACCGGCGGCGATGGCTACCCGGATGCCGGGGTTGGTGCCCAGCAGCCAGGGGAGTTCCGCCAGGCGGATGCCGTTGAGATCACGGTCGCCGCGCCCGGGAATGCCGCTGTAGATCGCCGAACTGGCGTACACGGGAACATCGCCGGCGTAGTGGAAGGCCAGCAGCGGTTTCAGCGCCCGCGCCTCGGCGGGACTGCCCGAGAGCAGGAAAATGGCGTCGAAATCCTGGCGCCGGCGGGGCTTGTACTGGATGTCGGTGGCCAGCATGGCGCGAATATCCTGGGCCCGTTGCTCGCTGGTCTGCACCTGGAACAGCTGCTTGATGCTGTCGGAATAGCTCTCGCTGCCGGTGTAGGTGGTGCTGCCAACCGCGCTGCCGCCGAGGGCGCGCCACTGGGGCAGTAGTGCCGCCTCCAGTTTGTCGCCCCAGTCGCCGGCGGGGCGCACGATCAGGGCCTGCCGGGCGCCCTGGCCCCAGGCCATGCGAGCCAGGGTTGCCGCCTCATCCTCCGGCGACAGTGACAGTTGCACCAGGGCGGTGGTGCCGGGGTCGAAGCTTTCGTCGCTGCGATTGAGGGTCAGCACCGGTACCGGGCGCTGGGCCAGTCGGCCCAGTTCCGTCACTCCCTGCTTGCTGAGCGGGCCCACCACCAGGCTGGCGCCGCGGCGGACCGCCTCATCGTAGGCCGCGGCGGCACTGGGATGGGCGTTGGTGTCCAGCACCAGCAGTTCACGCTGGCCGGCGCTGCCGTATTCTTCGTAGAAGGCGGCCAGGTAGCCCTCCAGCACCGCCCGGGCCGCCGGTGCCAGCCGCCCGCTCAGGGGCAGCAGCAGGGCCACGGTCTTCGGGTTCAGTGGTTGGTCGAGCAGGGCGCCCAGACCGCCCGGCAGCGGATGGGCCGCCGGATGCTCCGGGTGAGCTTCGCGCCAGCGGCGCAGCGCCGGTTCCAGCGCGCTGGCATTGTGTTCAGCGGCGGTAATGCGCGCTAGCGCCAGCCAGTCCCGCCATTGAGGATCGGAGCTGCCGTCGTCGCCCAGCTGCTCCGCGGGGAGATGGGACAGATCGCGCCAGATATTGCGCTTGAGCGTACTGGCGGCCGCCTGCAGCGGGTCCTGGGCCAGCAAGCGGCTGCCCAGCCGCGCACTCTCCCGATAGTTTCCGACCACGTGCAGCCTGTGGCGCTGGAAGTTGACCACTTTGTCCACCAGGGCCGGCGCGGTCTGCGGCAGGGGCAGGCCCTCCAGCAGGGCGCTGGCCTCGCGCTGGCGCCCGTGCAGCCAAGCGATGCGCGCCTGCAGGTAGCGGTAGTAAGTAAGGTCATTGGTATCCAGTGGTTCCCTGACCGCCTCCAGGCTGCGCTCCGCCTGTGGCCAGTCGAAAGCCGCCAGATACGCCTCGGCGAACTGGAACTCACGGGCGTGGACGCTCTCTGGCAGCGAATGCTCGGCCTGGGAAGTGGCGGCCAGGCCGGGGTCGCCCTGCGTGGGCAGGGTCGGGTGCTCGCTGCGACCGGGGTCCTGGCGCGGACTGTCGGCGCAGGCCGACAGCAGCAGGCCGACACAGAGCAGGGCCAGGAGCAGGCGCGCGCGCGGCGCAGTGAAAAGTGATCTCATGCTATCCTTCGGGACGGGTCGGGCAGCCACGGCTGCGGCATAGTGGGCGCCCATTATATAGAGGCATGGTGCGGAAGGTTAAGACCGTTGCCGCCTGGCTGGGCTCAAGGTGCGATACAGGTGTCGGAGCGGGCCTGGCCTGTCGGGACCGTGCGAGACAGGGATGTCGAGCGCGAGCCTACA
>JBKDZQ010000753.1:0-6138 GCA_047971325.1 Parahaliea sp. | reverse complement strand
GACTGAGTTTTTGGGTCAACAACAGCGAAAAACCATTTTTAAAAAGTATAGATGGATTCGCCATGATGGATCATGGTATTGATCGCGAAAGCACAGTGAGTAAAAGTGATGCTGTCAAGATAGTAAAGGCCGGCATAGAAAATGGAGACATTAATCCTTATAGAGATGCCTGGCGTTTGCCGGAGGATCAGAAAATTGACATAGACAGATCTTCAGTCCCATACGGAATCTATTTGGATAAAGAAAATAGTGGTGATATAGCCCTAGCTTGGATGGTAAGAATTCCATTCAAAGAGCCTTACGTACATACCAATTTTCCCTTTAAATTTGTCGAATATTATGTCGACATCAATGGAAAGGCTGCCTCACCTTTTATGACTTTAGAATCCTACAGCAGCGTGTCCCGCATGGTTTGCCGAGATAGTTATTCCAGCCAAACATCTCCAATATGCAGCATGGGATCCACTATTACCGTAGTGAATAACAGTGGGCAATGCGTATCACCTAGTCATTGCTCGCCGGGGAATGAATATAAAAAAATTTACGATACTGCTGGAGAGAATAGATGCGATGTTTGATGATTTAATAGTAGTGGCGCGCAGCGTCGCTCCGTGATTACATGATGCTGTTTCGACCGGCCCGGGCGCGTGCCGGTTCGCCCTTCGATGACAGGAAGCCGCAATGATGTCCGACAACCGCTATACGCCACCCAAAGTCTGGCAGTGGAACGCCCAGGAGGGCGGCCGCTTTACCAATATCAACCGCCCGGTATCCGGGCCCACCCACGACAAGCCACTGCCAGTGGGTGAGCATCCCCTGCAGCTCTCTTCGCTGGCCACCCCCAACGGGGTCAAGGTCACAATTCTGCTGGAGGAACTGCTGGCCCTGGGTCACGGCGGCGCCGAGTACGACGCCTGGCTGATCAATATCTCCGAGGGCGACCAGTTTGGCAGTGGCTTCGTGGCGGTCAACCCCAACTCCAAGATTCCCGCGCTGATGGACCACAGTGGCCCGGAGCCGGTGCGGGTGTTCGAGTCGGGCGCCATTTTGGTGTACCTGGCGGAAAAGTTCGGCGCCTTCCTGCCGCCGGACTATCCGGCCCGGGCGGAGTGCCTGTCCTGGCTGTTCTGGCAGATGGGCAGTGCGCCCTTTCTCGGCGGCGGTTTTGGCCATTTCTACGCCTACGCGCCGGAAAAATACGAGTACCCCATCAACCGCTACGCCATGGAGGTGAAGCGCCAGCTGGATGTGCTAGACCGCAATCTGGCGCAGCGCCGCTTCCTCACCGGTAACCAGTACACCATCGCCGACATGGCCACCTGGCCCTGGTACGGGCAGACGGTGATCGGCTCCATCTACGAGGCCCAGGAATTTCTGGATGTAGCCTCCTACACCCATGTAGAGCGCTGGGCGCAGGAGATCGCCGAGCGGCCCGCCGTGCGACGCGGTGAGCGTGTCAATCGTCGCTGGGGGCCGGAGGAACTACAGGTGCTGGAACGGCACAGCGCCGCCGACCTCGACTGAGGCCGGCGCGCGCACTCATTTGATCGGCGGCAGACCGTAAGCGGGCAGTCCGCTCCACTGCTGCAGGGCCGAGTTGCCGCAGGCGGCGGCAATCACGTTACCGCCGCCATTGCCCTGCAGGCAGTGGCCAAAACCGTTCACCACGCGCCCGCTGGCATCCAGCTTCCACTGCTGGTCCTTGTCCGCGGAACAGGTTTTGACCACCACATTCATGTTCGGCTTCTGGGGCTGGCTGGCCACGGCGGCGCAGGTGCCGCCCTTGCTGGCCAGCTGGCCGTTGGCCTGCAGGCGCCACTGCTGGGTGGCGAGGCTGTTGTTGCAGGCCTGGTTGACCACATTGGTGCCGGTCTTGCTGGCGTCGCCCGCGACCTGCAGGCATTTGCCGCTGGCCAGCCGCACCGGGACGTAGGGGATCTCCTGCTGGGCTTCCTGGGCAACGATCTTGTGCCCCTCTTTCTGCATTTTCTTGAGCGCATCGGTGTTGAGATCGATGGCAGAGGCGCCGGTGGCGCACAAGGCCAGAAAGGCGGGAATGGCGTGGCGTAGTTTCATGGACGGTATCCTTTCGCTGTATGATCGTGTTGCAGGCAACGAGACCCTGCCCGCAGCCGGGGGTTGGCTGACGGACGAGAGACTAGCAGAGTAGACCACGGAATTTGCTCAAAAGTGCCGCAAGTGGGACGTCAGTGGGAAAAGTGTCGCAAGTCGTAAAAGTGCCACGAGCAGGAACCAAACGGTGGCTGCTCGGCGGCGTGCTGGCCCTGTTGCTGCTGCCGCTGGCGGCCCTGTTGCTGGTGTTCTGGCTGGGTGCCTCGGAAGGAGGTACCCGCTGGCTGGCGGGACAGGCGCGGGCTGCGCTCGGTGAACAGTTTAGCTGGCACCAGCTGGAGGGCCGCCTGTTCGGCAGGCTGCGCCTGGCGGGTGTCGAGATTCGCCAGCCCGGCCTGGAGGCGACCCTGGACGAGGTGGTGCTGGACTGGGCCCCCGCCCGGCTGCTGTCCCGTGAGCTGAAGGTGCGGCAACTGGTGCTGGACGGCCTGAACATCAGGCTCGGCGAAAGCCCGCAGGACGACGCGCCGCCAGCCCCCATCGACCCGGGCCTGCTCGATCTTCCCGTCGCGGTGCTGGTGGATGAACTGCGGGTGAACGGGGCCAGCCTGCACAGCGCCGGTGGTGCCGTTTCCCGCCTGGACAGCCTGGCACTGGCGGCGGAGCTGCGCGAGGGTCAACTGCAACTGCACAATCTGGCGCTGTCCGCCCCCCAAGGCAGTGTGAGCGGTGCGGGGCAGGTGGCACTCAAGGACAGCCTGCCCACCCGGCTGGGGCTGGAGTGGTCCTGGCAACTGGCGGATGGCCGCGCGCTGGGTGGCGAACTCGATCTCGACGGCACCCCCACCGTCTTGCGTATCAGCCACCGCGGCGGCGGGGATTTGCCCATCCAGGTGGAGGGTGAACTGCGCGACCTGCTGGGAGAGCCGGGCTGGCGACTGGCCATCGACTGGCCCCGGCTGGCCCTCACCGCCGAACCCGGCACCCCGGTGCTCGCCCCCGGGCGGCTGCACACCGAGGGCGCACTGGCGGCCTACAGCCTGGGCCTGGAAACGGCGGTTGATGGCCTTGCCCCCGGGCCGCTGGCGGTGTCGCTGTCCGCCACCGGCAACGCGGAATCGCTGACACTGGCGCCGCTGTCGCTGGCGAACGGCCCCTATCACCTGGTGCTGCGCGGCCCCCTTGACTGGCGCGAGGGACTGCGCGCGGAACTTGGCCTCCAAGCCAGCGCTGAGCACCTCGAGCGCCTCAATCCCGATTTGCCCTCCCGCCTGCAGGTTGGCGGCAACCTGCGTGCGGCCTATGTGGATGAGGCGCTGGTGCTGGACACCCTGGCCCTGAACCTGGTGAACCGGCCGGGACAGCTGGCGGCGCGGGGTCGGGTGGCCCTGCCTGCCGGCGGCGCTGCTCCGCGGATCGACGCCACCCTGCACTGGCAGGCCCTGCAATGGCCGCTGGAGGATGAGGGGCTCAAAGTGGAGGTGAAAGCGGGCGCCGCCTTCGCCAGTCCCGCAGGCGAGCTGGTCCTGGGTGGCACGCCAGCCGATTGGCGGGCCACGCTGACGGCGGAACTTGGTGGCACCCAGTTGCCGCCGGGTACCTGGACCCTGGATGCCCGGGGCGATGAGCGCCACCTGAGTCTGGAGCGCCTGCGCGGGGACACCCTGGGCGGGGCCATCACCGGTGCGGGCGAGGTGGCCTGGACTCCCCGGCCCAACTGGCGCCTGACCCTGGCCGGCGAGGCCCTCGATCCGGGCCAGGGGCATCCGGCGCTGGCCGGCCAGCTCGCCTTTGCCGCGCGCAGTACAGGGCAGGTCGACCCTGAGCGGGGCCCCGTGGCCAGCCTCGATATCGAGCGCGTCGCGGGGCAGGTTGCAGGCCGCGAATTCAGCCTCGGCGCCACCGCGCGGCTGGCCGGCGAGCAGTTGCAGGTGGAGCGCCTGGCCCTGGCCAATGGCGCCAACCGCCTGTCGGCCTCCGGCGCGCTGAGCGTTACCGCGCTGGCCCTGGACTGGAACCTGGAGCTGGCCGAACCCCACACCCTGCTGGCTGGCGCTCAGGGCAGCCTGCGCGGCGCGGGCCATCTCGGCGGCAGCGTCCAGGCCCCCGAGCTCAGCGCCAGCCTGCAGGGAGAGAAGCTGGTGCTGGACGGGATCAGCCTGGAGAGTCTGGCGCTGAGCCTGAAGGCCGGGCTGGCGCCCGAGGCGCCGCTGGATGTGGCGCTGTCGCTGCGAGCGCTGAGCCAGGGTGAAACGACACTACTGCACCAGCTGGGCCTGCGGGCCGAGGGCACCACCGAACAGCATGAGCTGGTCCTGCAGGCACAGCGCCCCGACCAGCAACTGCAAACCCGCCTGCAGGGCGGCCTGGGCAGTGATGGCGGCAGCTGGGATGGCGAGTTCCAGCAACTGCAGGTGGCCGGCACCGGCACCGGCAGCTGGCGTCTGCAGCGGGCCGCGCGGCTGCTGCTGTCCCCCGCCGGTGCCAGCCTGGCGGAGCTGTGCCTGCAGGCGGATAGCCAGCGGGTGAATACCGGTCGTGTCTGCGCCAACGCTGGCTGGCGGCCGGACTCCGGCAGTGCTATCACGGCGCATATCAATGCGCTGGAACTGGGTGAATGGTTGCCGGACCTGCGGGCCCAGGTGCAGGGTGTGGTAGTGGGCAGCATGGGCCAGGACGGCGAACTGCGCGGCCGCGCGGACCTGAACATCGGCGCCGGTGACGTGCGCCTGCACACGGCCGGCGACGTGCATCACCTGAATCACGGCGGCGGCGGTGTGCAGGCGCAGATTGGCAAGACCGGTACCACGGTGGCCCTCTACCTGCAGCCGCTGGAGGCCGGGCGCTTCGACGCCAATATCGTGCTGCCGGGCCTCAACCGCCTGCCACTGGCGCCGGAGCAGCCGCTGCTGGGGCGCATCCAGGGTGATCTGCCCGATCTGGCGGGTCTGCAGGCCTGGCTGCCGGAGCTGGACAGTGTGGGTGGCAGGCTGCACAGCGACCTGCAACTGGCCGGTACAGTGCAGGCACCCCGCCTGCTGGGGGAGCTGGCGCTGGCCGATGGCCAGGCGGACATCCCGCTGGCGGGCCTGTCCTTGCGCCAGTTCGGGCTGCGCCTCAGGGGCGACCCGGCCCAGCCCGGCTGGCTGCTGATCGACGGCGGGCTGGACTCCGGTGACGGCCACCTGGCCATGGCGGGTCAGGTGGAGGTGGCCAGCGGCGCCACCCATCTGCAATTGCAGGGGGAGCGGGTGGAAGTGCTCAACACCGACGACGGCCGGGTGCTGCTGTCGCCGGACCTGCAACTGAGCTGGTCCGACGCGCTGCTGCGACTGCACGGCACTCTCACCGTGCCCCAGGCCAGCCTGACCCCCAAGCTCAGCCTGAGTCCCGGCCTGGACAGCGGCAGCGCCGCCAAGGAAAAGGGCCAGGTGATCGCGCCCTCGACTGACGTGGTGATTCTCGGCGAGGACGGCGTGACCCGGCCCGCCACTGGCAAATTGCCCTTTCGCCTGGACAGCGACGTCCGCCTGGTGCTGGGCGACAAGGTGCGGGTGGACGCACTGGGGCTGAAGGGCCGGCTGACGGGCGCCGTGCGCTTCACCCACAACTCCGGGCGGGACGACCCGCTGCCACTGGCGGACGGCCAGCTGGCGATTGAAGATGGCACCTTTCGCGCCTTTGCCCAGGATCTGGACATCCAGGCTGGCAAGCTGCTGTTCGACGGACGCCCGGTCAGCGAGCCAGAAGTCAGCCTGCGGGCGGTGCGCTGGATCGACAGCGACCCGGTGGTGACGGTGGCCGGGGTGGATATCAGCGGGACCCTGGACCGGCCACAGATGGAGCTGTTTTCGCGCCCCCAGGTGGAAGTGACTGAAATCCAGTCCTACCTGCTGACCGGGCGGCCCTCCACCAGCAATACCAAGGTGCTGGGCATCGGCACCTATGTACTGCCCAAGCTCTATGTGGGCTACGGCTTCAACCTGCTGGCGGAAACCTCGGAATTCGACGCTCTCTACACTATCACCCCACGCTACGGCATCCAGGCCAACGTGGGTGAAGCCG
>JBKDZQ010000752.1:0-3835 GCA_047971325.1 Parahaliea sp. | reverse complement strand
ACATGCTACTGCGAGTAGCCACGAGGTTCGCTAAACATGGCAAGGAGAGGCAAACGCGTCAATGGAAGCTTTCGTATGGAATGTTGAAAAGAATTCAGCGGCTGGTGCGCGCGGTCAGGCTTCCTCGTGTGTCCTGGTGAGGAATGGCAGCACTCGCACAACAAAGCGGAAGTTAGGCTAGCATTACTTCAAGCGCATGACCAAAGACCAATGACTTGCCACCTTCGCCCCAGTGCTGGGCGAGTTCTGGGCTGAGAGCCAGCAAGGCAAACACAAGGGAGATGTCATTGAGTCGCTGAAACTGGCGTTCGGCGAAGACTATTGCGCCGATGATCCCCGGGCGACCTGGATACCACCGGTGTTTTAGGCACTGAGAAGCTCGCACCTTAGCAGCCTTCGGGCGGCTTTTTCCTGCCAGAGGCTGGTCATAAAACCATGGATTGCCTGGACTAATCCGCCCAGGCAACCCAGCGACAATGAAGAAGGAACGATGCTCAAAATGGCAGGACTGACCACCAGGCATCTGTTTTTGCTGGCTTTATAGTGGTTGCGATGTAGGCGCTCTATAAACCACGCCCTCCCAGCGCTCGCCTGAACCAGTCATCCTGCGATGCTCATCCCGCAAGAGTAGCCCGCATGACCGACACCCGTTCACCCGCGCTGACCGAGCGCCAGCAGTTCTGGCTGAAACACCTTCGTACCTGTGAAGCCGAAGGCAAAGCCACGGTGGTCTATGCCCGCGAGCACGGCCTGAGCCCCAGCGGCATGTACTCGGCCCGCCAGGACCTGGTTAATAAAGGCGTGTTGCCGGCGCCGGGTAAGCCCCGATTTGCTCGGGCCCAGGTAGCGACACCCCAGCCCGAAGCCCAATGGCAAGTCCAGTTTCCCAACGGCACGGTGGTCAGCTTCAGTGGCGCAATGAATCGCGACACTTTAATCACAGTTCTGCAGGCGGCAGCCTCTCTGGCATGATGCGCCCCACCAACGACGGCCCTGCCGTTTACCTGTGCCGGGACCCTATCGACTTCCGTAAAGGGATCAACGGCCTGGCGATTCTGGTCGAGCAGGTGCTGGCACAGAATCCCTTCTCTGAGCAGCTGTTCGTGTTCTGCAACCGGCGCCGCACCAGTATTAAGATACTGTACTGGGAGCGCAGTGGCTTCTGCCTATGGCAGAAGCGCCTGGAACAGGCCCGCTTCCACTGGCCGCGCAAGGAACGTGATGATGTGATTACCCTGACGCCGCAACAGCTCAACTGGCTGCTGGATGGCTACGACATCAGCCGCCTGCAACCCCATCAGAAGTTGGCTTTTAACACGGTTTTATAGGCTTATCGCTATGCCTTGGGTACACTCGGGGCATGGCCACAATCCCTGATCAGCTACCGGATGACATCGACGCCCTCAAGGCGCTGGTGGTCGAGCTGACACAGGACAACACCCGTCAATCGGCGCAAATAGTCTCTCTGCAGGAGCAACTGAACCTGGCTCTGGCTCGGCGCTATGCGGCCAGCAGCGAGAAGCTCTCCCCGGACCAGATCCGCCTGTTCGACGAAGCCGAAGTGGATGCCGGTCAGTACCCCGAGACGACTGACACCGACGCCACGGTTACCGTGCCGGCGCACACGCGCACCAAGCGCGGCCGCAAACCACTGCCCGACACGCTGCCGCGGGTCGATGTGATCCATGAACTGCCCGAGGACGAGCGGTGCTGCCCGCACGACGGCCAGCCTCTGCAGGTCATCGGCGAAGCCGTCTCCGAGCAACTGGACATTGTCCCGGCCAAGATCCAGGTCATCCGCAATGTGCGCAAGCGCTACGCCTGCGACTGCGGCCAGTGCATCCGCACCGCGCCGCTGCCGGCGCAGCCGATCCCCAAGAGCCTGACCTCACCGGGACTACTGGCCCACATCACCGTGTCCAAGTACCAGGATGCCCTGCCACTGTATCGGCAGGAGACCATCCTGCAGCGGATTGGTACGGAATTCTTTCTTGATCTGGCTTGTAAGCACACGCCGTTGGCGTTCAGTTGAATTTCGAAATCCTAGTACCTCAGAAGCCCATCGCTGGTGCTCATACAAGGTGCGCCGCCGGCGATACAAGGCGCGTAGTGAGGTCAACGTCGGTACTGGTATTTCCAGCTCCTGTCCGCGGTGGGCCAGTACTGCGCGCGGAACCATATCCAAGGCATCGAGTGTCCGGCCACTCAGCTTTATGAAACCCAGATGTAGCGCGGCTCTCACCTGATTCAGGTGGCGTCGACGAGATTTGATGGCTTGCCTCTCGGCTTCGGAAAATGAAAAGAAATATCGGAGCTCGAACGGCGTCAACGTACGCGGCAATACTTGAGCACCAAGGAATGTGGTTTGCCATGGCTGCATGGACGCCTCCTTGCCGCCAGAGTAGGGCCAATCAGCCTATCTGAAAGGCAAATATTTGCAAATAGCAGCATCCTATTGATTTATAAGAAAAATGCGATTACCGTTACTGTAACTCATTGAAATACATGAGGTTTCTTAGCGGCATCTTCTGCATGTTTTGCACGCCCCAGCCAACCAGTGATTCTAACAATGGCATACGATTGCATTTCTCCACGCTGGGTGACGAGGTTAATTCGAATGCCCCAACATAGACTGTCGAGCTATAGCACTAGACCCCGTTAATCAAGCGATGTCGAATTTCCACGGAAGCAAGATCGATAAATGCTCGTAATTTTGGAGGCATAAACTTCTGTCGTGGAAACACAATGAAAATGGGGTCTTGCCTCGCGGTCCAGTTGGGGAGTACTGGTACGATATTGGTGCCAAGGGCTTCACTCTGGCAAAGGTAGGTCGGCAGCAGCGCAATCCCTTCGCCTTCGGTGAGCATGGCACGAATTACACCGACATCATTCACTATTATGCTGCCGGGCAAGGGTACCGTTACGCTGTTCGTTGTGGAGGTGAAGGTCCAGGCGTCTTTCCCCATCGGAGTGAACTGAAGGCACCGGTGGTGACGTAAACTCTCCGGGGATTTCAGCGAGGGACTAGAGGCAAGGTATTCCTGACTCGCAAACAGTGACCAATGTGCTACACCAACGCTTTTAGCGATCAGGGTAGAGTCTTTGAGTTTCCCCGTGCGTATCGCGACATCAACACCTTCGGCGACTAAGTCTACATAGCGGTTCATCAGTACGAGGTCTATATCAACCTTGGGATACTGTTTGCGCATCCTCCGGATTATTTCCGCCAGGATGTGATCCCCCACATCAGCTGGTGCCGTAGCCCTGACCAAACCAACGGGTTCACCAGACACCTCGCTGAGCGCTTCTCCGGCAGCATGAAAGTAGTCCATCCCAGTGGCTGCGTGCTCATAGTACACCTGCCCGGCGTCAGTAAGATTCATTCGGCGAGTAGTACGTTGGAGTAGTGTCACTCGCAGTTGATTTTCCAACCGAGCAATTCGGTTGCTCACTGTGGAAACAGGGATATTCAGGCGTCGTGCCGCTTCTGTAAAGCTTCCCGCCTCGACGACTTTGACAAACATCGCCGCGTCATTCAGATCCATTATACATTCTCATGGATAGTGTTTTGTAATATTAGCATCTAATGAAATATCTGCCTGTGGTCTAGTCTTTCTCCTCGTAGCGACAGGGAAACGAATCATGAAAAAGCTAGCATTCATAAAGCGCAGCACCAGCAGTCACTGGGTTGGTGATGGCTTCCCCGTGCGCAGTATTTTCTCCTACAACGACATCGCGGATGAAATGTCCCCCTTCCTGCTGCTGGATTACGCCGGGCCGGCGGATTTTCCAGCAACCAAACGCAAACTCGGTGTGGGGCAACACCCCCACCGCG
>JBKDZQ010000751.1:0-11040 GCA_047971325.1 Parahaliea sp. | reverse complement strand
TACGCTTTCCCGGGAGAAACGCAGGCTGGCCCCCAGCCATTCGTGGACCTCACGGGTTTGAAAACGGATTTCAGACGCCTGGCGCACCAGCGAGCCAAGGCCACGAATCCCCTCCGGCTCGCGAACAGTGACCAGTCTGGCCCGACCTTCGCTCAGCGAGGCCAGGTACTGCAGCAGCTCATCGGGCAGGGGTGTTTTGCGGTAGGCAAAGCGGTTGGTGTGCCGTTGCGCGGGCGACAGGGCGGCGCCACCTTCTCGACGGGCATCGCCAGGGTTTGGTCCCGAGCTGTCACGGCTATCCCCCGGCGACAGGGAGAGGCTGGCATAGTGATCCCCGGCGTCCGGTCCCCGGGGCCACCAGTCCAGGTCGACGGTGAACCCGAGCTGCGCCGCCGCCACCAGCAGGCTTTCGATGGCCGCGCCGATGGAGAGCAGTGTGGCCGGATTGTCACAGGGAAAGGTCTTGCCCGCGACGCGCGCAGCATCGTAGCGGACGGCCAGCTGCCGGCCATCCCAGCTGAAGTGCCAGGGTTGGGTGTTGTCCGCGGAGGGTGCGGCGTGGGCGGCGCGCACCAGCGTGGTGACGAAACTTGCTTTGATCATGCCCGGATTATGGGTGGTGGAACCGGTCGGGTCAAAGCAAATGGGGGGAAGCCGGTGACAAGGGACGCCTGCCGGCTCCTGGGCGGGCAGGATGCGGGTGTCAGCATATTTTACAGTTGGTGTCTTTTTGGGGAGAAGGGATACTTTTTACGAACTCGGCAAAAAAATAAATTTCATTATATTCAATATGTTATATGTTTTACGTTGGAGAAAACAGCTTCTGGCACGAACTCTGCTTGTAATGGATCGCAGGTTAGTCAGGTTCGCCCTGGCGCCAGTAAATGTTGAAAGTGTAAGCGTTAAGACGAAGAGTCGCGGCGAACACATAGCGATAGAACCTAAAGTTAAGGTTTGGTTTTGAGGAGAACAAAGATGAAAACAAGTCTGAGTATCAAGCAACTTGCTGTCGGTGTTGGCTTGGGCGTGGCTATGATGAACTCTGCCTCGGCGGCACTGATTACGTCATTTGATGCCACCCAGGAGTTTGAGTGGACCGAGCCCACCACCTGGGAGAACGAGGCGGCAGGCAATTACAGCATGGAAGGTGCCACTGTTGGCGCTTCAGCGATTGACGGTTACACCAAGCTGGCGTGGGGTATTCCCTCGACTAATAATGGTAGCAACCCCAACGGCATTCAGAGCAGCGTGGTGATCAATGCCATCGCAGGTGATCCCACTACCCCTTCCAATGAGCTGACCTCGGGCAGCGTGGATACTTCCACCAGCCTCAGTGACGTTCATTTTGCACCGGGCCCGGTCGTTACCCACAACAACTTCGTGCAACAGGGTGGCTCTACTGCCCTGAACACCACCAGTGCCCAGGACAATGTGGTTCTCAGTGCCGCTGGCAACGGTGTTGTGGCCACGCAGAGCATCACTTTTGGTGTTGATTTCAAGGAGACAATGAACAACGTTGGCCAGACCCAGGCAGAAGGTTGTTATGACGGTGTGGCATGGACGGCTGAGGATGGCTGCGGTGACATTTTCGTGGTAGATGGTATACTCGGCACGCCTGTCAACGTCATCAAGCACGAGGGTGAGCACCATGACGATGCCAACCCCAGCTTCACGCCTGTGGTGGCCTTCGAGATCGACAGCTTCACCCTGGACGGTTACCTCTATCGGGTGCTGATCCGCGAAGCCGAGGGCGCCCTGGGTGTGCTGAGCGACGCCGCCTGTGCGGTGGCTGGCGCTGAGTCTGGCTGTATCGGCTTCACCACCTTCGAGAATCAGAACAACTCCTTCTCGCTGGAGTATGCCATCCTGGCCTCACCGGTTGCCGTGGCTGCCCCTGCCACCCTGGCCCTGCTGGCCGGCAGCCTGCTGATGATGGGTTCCATCCGTCGCAAGCAGGCGTAACTAACAGCAGGCGGGTGATCGGTTGATCGCCTGCCCGCAACTTCCCGGAAACGGCGGCCTGTGGGCCGCCGTTTCTGTTTGTGTCAGGATGATGGCATGTCGCGTAGTTGTGAGGGGCGCTGTTTCGACAAGGTGATGGTGATGGCTGGAGAACCTCGCGCTGGGGCGAGCCGCGGATAACCTGTACCCCCGCAACAAAAACCCGGAAATCAGCGCCGCCGGTAGATCATGATCAGTAGTGCCGGCAGCAGTAACAGATCAAATACCAGCGCAGTCAGCAGGCCGACACTGGTCAGGGTGCCGAAGTGCCCCATGGGTACAAAGGCGCTGGCCAGCAACAGGATGAACTGGGTGCAGAGGATGATGGTGGTGGTCATGACCGCTCGCCCCGCCTGGGTGTAGGTGCGGGCCAGGGCCAGGGTTGGGCTCAGTCCCCGGCGATAGCGCCGGATAAAGCCGTGGAAAATGTGGACGGTGTCGTCGATGGCGATACCCACTGCGACACTGGCGATCATCGCTGTCGCCATGTCCAGCCAGATGTCCAGGAAACCCATCAGGATGAAAATCAGCAGGATGGGTGAGAGGTTGGGGATCATGCAGATGAAGGCGTCGCGAAGGGAGCGCCAGAGTCCCAGCATCAGCAGGAAAATCAACAGCAGGGCGCCTCCCAGGCTGTGAATCTGGCCGGTGATGAGCAGGTCTTCCTGGTCCGCGAACAGGCGTCCCGCGCCGGCCACTTTCCATGCGCTTGCCGGTACCGGGTGCCGTTCCAGGAAGCTTTCGATGTTGGTCATCAGCGTGCTGATTTCATTGGCGCCATGCACGTTGACGTTCATGGTCACGCGGGCCTGGCGGTAGTCCTCGTCGATGAAGTCGAACAGGCCCGTGCCGTCATAGATGAACAGATACTGGCTGATCAGGTCCGCATCCTCGGGAATGCGGCGCTCCTCCTCCCTTTCTTCGTTGAATCCCCAGTTCATCTCCTCCACGAAATCAACGATGGAGATGGATTTATCCACTTCCGCCTGGCTTTCCAGCCACTGCTGGAAGTCCCTGATGGCCCGCAGTGCCTCGGGTTGTATCAGTCCGGAAGGCGTTTCCGTAGTGAACAGGATCTCCAGGGGAGTCGTGCCCACCAGCTTTTCCTCAATGTGCGTGGTGGCCTGGCGAAGGCTGTGATCCGGTGGAAAAAACGCCAGAATGTTGGTTTCCACCCGGACTTTCAGGATTTGCGGTGTGGCGGCCAGCAGCGCACCGAGCAGGATGATCGTTACCCAGGCCGGGTGGCGAATACCGAGGTGAAACAGGCGCCCCACCATGCCGTCCATCAGTGCCGGGCCGGCCTTCCTGCTGGGCCAGGGTTGCCGGTCGAAGTGTGCGAATATCGGTGGCAGCAGGTGGATGACAATCAGGTAAATCAGCAGCACGCCAATGGCGGAAGTGAGGCCGAAGGTACTGATGGGCGGGATCGGGCTCAGGCAGAGCGAGCTCAGGCCCGCGGAGGTGGTCAGCGCACTGAACAGGGCGGGGCGACGGATTTCATCCAGTGCGGCGTCAACCCGTTCCCGGCCACGAAGGCCCCGCTTGGAAGCGTAGTGAAGCGCATTGTAGAAATGTACCAGGGAGGCGATGGTGAGCGCGGACAAAAGAGGCGGAATGATCCCGGCAATGGAATTGAACGGTTGCTGTAATACCACGTAGAGGGCGATGGTCGAACTCACCACCAGACCGGTCACCACGCCGGTTACCAGTACCGCTATCCAGCGATGGAACAGCCACCAGATCAGCAACAGACCCACGGCAACGGTGGCGGGAATGAAGATCATGTTGTCATGCAAGATGGCGCGCATCTGCGCCACATCGGTGGCGATCTCACCGGCCATGGCCGACAGGTAACCATTGAGCTGGTGCGCCTTCACCATTTGCAGGACTTCTTCTTCCAGCACCAGGTGACGAATGCTGTCATCCAGCGACTGGGGGACAATCACCAGGGCAATGGCGGAGCCGTCGGCAGCCACCAGCGAGCGCCGGGCGAAGCGGTCCGACAGGGCGCGTTGCTGGCGTTCACTGGGCGTGGAATTATCCAGGTCTGGCACATTGATCAGGGGTTCGACCAGGAAGCCATCGGCGGAGCCGCTGATATGATCCTGTCGGGTAAGGCCGATGACATCCTCGATCAGCGGATGCCGCTCCAGTTCATCGGCCAGTTCTTCGTAGGCCTGCAGGAAACCGTCGGAGAACAGCGCGACCCCTTCAAAGAGCAGCACCATGACTTTGTCGTCGGGAAAGACTTTCCGTATTTCTTCGTCGATGACGACCGACGGCGCGTGGTCGGGCAGGTAGGTCTTGGGTGCGTTGTTGATATGCAGTTGGGGCAGCAGCAGGTTGGGCAGCACCGTCAGCAATGCCAGGCAGAACAGGTAGCCATAGACCTTCCAGGGCTGTTTTACCATACGAGTGCGAAAGTTCAGGTCATCCGAGTGCAGCAGGTACAGCTCAATGACCTCCTGCACGCCCACCCATTGCCGGTGGGCCTGTAGCCTGAGCTTTTTCTTCCGGCCGTTCTTCAGCTGCAGTGTTACTGTGACCTCGGGAGGGTCGTTTTCGCGATATTCCGCCAGCTCGGCCCGCAGCAGGTAGTCCTTCATCTGCTCCTTGCTGGGGCCGACCAGCAAGTCGAGCAGGCGGGTGGACTCGAGTTCCCCGGCTTCGTAGCCCAGCTGAGTGGCAAAGGCGTTATCGTTGGAGAGAATGATGCCCCTGTGCAGAACGGCCATTCCCCTGCCGTCGCTGTTGGGGTGACGGTCGTGGTCTGGTGAGTCCCTGTTGATGGTGGCGATCCTCGCAGATCCTGTCAGAAGTCGGCGCGCCAGCCCAGGGCGACAATATTGTTGTCCTGGTAGAAGCCACCGGGGGTGCCCTTGTCGCCATCAAAGAAATGCAACTCCAGGTAGATCTCCTGTGCCTCCCAGCCGGTGTAGGCGATTTCCGGATTGAGATAGAGGTCTTTTTCATCCATCCCAAGGTAAAAGCGCGCCCGGGCGCGCCAGCGCTGCTCGGCGAAAGGTGTTTCGTAGGAGCCGTTCAGGGCGTACATTCCATCGCGGTCCCTTACCCGGGGCGCGTTCAGCAGGCGGGTGCCGGTCACTTGCAGGTTCAGTCTGGCATCGCCATCACCGGGAAACAACTCCAGAGCCGCGCCCCAGGCGGCACTCCTGACGGTGGTGTAGCTGCCATCGATCCGGGTCACCGGGGTGTCACTGAGCCAGCTCGCTTCGAATTTCAGCGTACCACCCAGTGCCTCGACACCCAGGTCGCCACCCAGTATCCAGGTTCTGGGGAAGCGGCCCTCAATCCGGTTGCGGGTGGGATGGTAACTGAAATAGGGAATACTCTGGCGGCCTTTCTGTACGCTGATGCCGTAGTCGATGCCGCTGCCGATACTGCTGAAGCGGGCCCCGGCGCCACCTTCGCTATCCGGCGCGTCTTCAACCACCGGCACCTGCCTGACGATGGCTTCGGCGGGGGCGGTGGTTTTCAGTCCGAGGATCTCGCCACTGTGCTTGTTGACCGGATGCCAGGCGCTGTCCCGGTCCGCCAGCTGGGCTTCCCGGAAGCGGGGATAGTAGACCAGATCGACCTTGCCGTTGCCGTCGAAGAAGTGTTCGAGACGAAGCGCGGGCGAGGCGAGGCGGCGGTCCTCCAGGTCATCGATGATAAAGCGCCGGAGGTCCTGGCTGCTCAGGCGATCCGTGGGCGGAAATTCGTCGATCCGGCCCCACAGCACTTTCTGGGCGCCCAGGGTAGCGATCGAGCTGGTCGATTTGTAGCGCAGGTAGCTTTCGTCGTAGTCCAGGTCAAGATCGCTCCAGTCGTCGCGGCCGGTCTCGACGTAGCCATCGACCCGCGCGGACAGCCTGAATTCCCATTCCCGGGCTGGATTCCATTCCATGCTGGCCAGGCCGTGGGCGTAAGCCTGCAGGTTTTTGCTGGCGCTTTGGCGGATGAACTGGCCCGCTTCGAGCCACAGGTGATCAAGGCTGGCGCTCAGCGTTGCCGGTGGTGAAAATGTCCCGGTGTCATCTCCCGCTTCGCTTTCGTCGGCACCGCCCTCGCCAATCAGCAGGCTATCGTCAGCGTCGGCACCCTCGTCGAGAATCAGCACCTCATCGCCACCTTCATCGAGCATCAGCAGGTCTTCAGGCTCGTCCGCGACGATCAGCCGTTCGTTGTCGGCTGCCTGTACCCCAAAGGCGGTTACCAGGGCCAGTGTGGCGGACAGGAGACAGAAACCGGGCTTATTGCGTTTCATCCGTTTTCTCATGCGTGGCCTGGGTGTTGGGGCGGAAGGGTAATTCCCGGCTGTCGTCCGAGAGGCCCCGCTGGCTGAACAGGTCGTCGGGAAGGTTCTGATCGTAGCGTATGTCGAGGGTGATCAGTTTGGTGTTGTGCCCGGTTTCAAGGTTATACATGGTGCTGTCGAAGACCGTCCAGTAGTTCTGGATGCGCCTGATCTTGCTCGCCTGAAGCCGCTTGCCGGGCTTGTCGCGCCCCTTTTCGTAGAAGTCGATCCGCAAGGGGATCAGTATTTTTGGATGAATGCAGCTGACCCGTTTGCTGTAGACCGAGTTGCTTTTTTCCACCGGAATGCTTTCCAGTAGCAGGCAGCTCGCACCGCCCACGGAGTCCTGGCCAATGAGTGTGTGGTGGTCCATGGCGATCTCGCGGTCGGTGAGGTCTTCATAATAGAAGTCGGAACCGACGAAGCGTCCGCCCTTGCGGGATGAGGCGATGCGTCGAACACGATCCAGGGCGGGCAGATACAGCCACTGGTCGCTGGCGTCGCCGGCGTAGTCCATGGTCAGCAGGCCGGTTTTGGCGACGTCATTGGGTTTGATAAAGCGCAGCAGGGTCCAGCGTTCGCTGTTGCCCTTGTTCTTGGCATAACTGTAGAGCAGGCGCTGTTTGGTGGAGCCGTTGCGCTCGAGTAGCATCACGACTTTGGAGCTGGCGTCCTGGCCGCTGGGACTGTCGTAAACGGCCTGGGCCAGCGCCCTGCCATCCGCGAACGACGCGGTGCCGCCTTCACCGGTGGCGGCTGAGACCGAACCGTTGCCGATGGCCAGCAGTGTTGCCACGATCAGCAGTGACCGCGCACGGTTGCCTGCCTGGTTTCCCATAATTTCCCCTGGCGATCTTTTGGGCCATTCTAGCGAGCTGCGAAGCCGACGGAAACAGCACCGGATGGGTTCCATTTGCTAATGTGCTTTTTCCGGCCGCCCTGGCCAGGGCTATCCCCGGAAAGTTGATATCTGTTGTATAGGCATTATTTTTCATTAAATTACAATTTGTTAATGGCTTTTTTTAATAATCTGGATTAATTTTTCCATGTCTGGAATTGCCCAAGCTCACCTGTCGCCGCTGACGGCTGAGGGGCGGGTGTGTTGAGAACTGGATCACTGTCTGGAGAGTTATCGTCCCGGTGCGACTTCTTGCCGGTGCTTTCGGTTCTATTTCTCCCGGCAGTTCGTTACATTACCGCGGTAACTGCCGGGAATTGACATGGACGTGCTCTTCCTCGTGAATGCGCCGGTATCTCCCATCGAAAGCCAACTATGCCGTTAAGGGGTTCCCCGATGTCGACCTCAATCAGAAAACACGTTCTTGTCGCAGCCGTGATAGGTCTGTGTCTGGGGGCGTGTGCCCAGGATGTAACACCCGAGGAACGGATGGTCCGGGCGGAGGCCGCGCTGGCTGAGAACGACAATGCCACCGCCGCGATTGAACTCAAGAACCTGCTCCAGCAACAGGGCAGCAATGTCAAGGCGCGGGTGATGCTCGGCCTGATCTACTTTGACAGGGGTGATTTCCTGTCGGCGGAAAAAGAACTGTCGCGCAATACGGACGTCGACGATGTGGCCCTGAAATCACAGCAGCAGGCCATACTCGCGCGCACCTGGATTCGCTTGTTCAAGCTTGACGACGTGCTCGCCATGGACCAGCAGGGCCTGTTGCCGGATGCTCAGGCCACCATGCAGGCCGCCAGCGCCAGGGCCCACATGCTGCAGTCGGACCTCGTGGCCGCCCAGGTCAGTATCGACAAGGCGCTGGCACTGGCGCCGGAATCGAGCTTCGTGCTGTTCACCAATGCCCAGTTGTTGATGCTCAAGGGCGATGCGAACGCCGCCAGGGAGCAACTGGAGCGGGCGGAGCGCAGCGACCCCGACTTCGCCGAGGTGTGGGCGCTGCGGGGCGACCTTGATCTAAGGGCCGGGGACAGCGCGTCGGCAGAGGAAAACTACAACAAGGCGCTGGAGCTGGCGCCCAGTTCCGCCAGTTACCGCATGAACAGGGTCTTTATCCGTATCATGCGAAATGAACTGGAAAGTGCGCAGGAGGATCTGGACAAACTGCAGCGAGCGATGCCGGGCAATCTGCAGGTCAGCTACGCCCAGGGCCTGATCTACTATCAGCAGCGCAACTACCAGGAAGCGGTGACCTCGCTGCTGGTGGCTGAACCGGCCAAATTCAGCGCCCCCGAGGTGCTTCGCTATCTTGCGCTGGCCAAGATGCAGCTGGGTGAAGCCAGCGAAGCCTATGAGTTTGCCAAGGAGTATCACGCGCTGGACGAGGACAACATGGTGGGCAACCGCCTGCTGGCTACGGCGGCGCTTGCCACCCGAAAATTTGACGAAGCGGAGCAGCTCAGTCGCCGGATTCTTGCAGAATATCCCGATGACACCCTGGCTATGAACACCCTGGCCAGCGTGCTGGTGGGGCAACGGCGCGCCGATGAAGCCATCGAGCTTCTGGATCGTGTCGCCGCCCTCAATCCCGACTCGTCCGAGGCACAGGTGCGCCTGGGGGCGGGTTATCTGGCGGCGGGGGACAACGAAAAAGCGGTCCAGCTGGTGGAGGGCGCGCTGCAGATGGACCCGGACACCGGCGCGCCTGATGTACTGCTGGTCTACACCCATCTTCGTGCCAATGAACTGGACGAGGCCCTGCAGGCGGCCAAGGATTACGTACAGCGTCATCCGGACAACCCCGGCCCCCACCTGGTGGAAGGTGTGGTCTACCGGCGGATAGGCGATGTGAGCGCGGCGAAAGCCGCTTTCAGGAAGGCAGCCGAACTGCAGCCCGGGCATCCCGCGGCCAACCACCAGCTTGCCACCATGGCATTGGTCGAGGGCGATGCGGACGCTGCCAGGGGCTACTACCAGCAAATCCTGAAAGTACACAAGGATGCACTGGCGCCCCAGATGGCGATGGCGGGGCTGGAGGAGTCCCAGGGCAAGCTCAAGGACATGGTCAAGTGGCTGCAGGCTGCCGGCAGCGCACACCCTGATGCACTGCAGCCAAAGCTCGGGCTGGCGCGCTACTGGAATGCCCAGAAACAGTACGTCAAGACCGTGGAGGTATTGTCGAATCTGCCGAAGACTCTCTCCAGCAACCCCATGGTGTTGCGCGAGCAGGCGGTGGCACAACTCGGCCAGCGCAGGTTTCAGGACGGGCTGGCCTCTTTGGAGCTGCTGGACAGGAAATATGAACTGACGGGCACTGACCTCAGAAACATGGCCTATGCCCAGGAAACGCTCGGGCAGGTGAAAAAGGCAGAACAAAGTCTGGAGCGTGCAGCCGAGCTGGAGCCTGAGAGTATCGACCTCCAGTTGACACTCGCTCGCTTTGCCATTCGGGGCAACAATGACTCGCGCGCGCAAGGTCGACTGGACAAGGCGGCCGCCATTGATCCCCAGAACCCCAGGTTGCTGGAAACCCAGGCCGCCCTTGCCAGCAAGCGTGGCGACTACAAGCGGTCCCTGTCGCTGCTGGAAAAGGCGCAGCAGCTGCGCCCGGACACTGCCAACCAGCTGAACCTGTATCGGCAGTACGAGCTGATGGGTGACACGAAGGGTGCCAGGGCCTTCCTGGAGCGCTGGAACGCCGAGGAAAAGGACAATACGGTTGCCAAATCGGTGCTGGCGATGGCCCTGGAGAAACAGGGGGATGTTCAGGGTGCGGTCGACAAGTATCGGGAAATCCTGACCAGGGAGCCCGACAGCATTGTCGTCAACAACAACCTCGCCTGGCTGCTGAAGGATTCCGATCCGGCTCAGGCCCTGGTGTACGCTCGCAAGGCTGACCAGGTGTCCGGCGGCCGGCGGGGTGATATCCGGGACACGCTGGCGATGGTGCTGCTGGCCAACGGCGAGCTTGAAGAGGCGAAAGCGATTCTTTCAAAACTGGTCTCCGCCAGCCCGAACATTCCCGCCTACCGATACCATCAGGCGCTGGTGACGGTGCGTTCCGGCGACAGTGCGCGCGCCATCGAGCAACTCAGGACGTTGTTAGAGAGCAAGGACGATTTTGAGCAGCGCCGCGAGGCGGAAGAGCTTCTGGCATCGCTGACCTACGAGCAACGATAACAGGCGGCCACCCGCGTCGCTCACTGTTGGCAGGCCGCAGGTGCCCGGAGCCTGTCAACGGTTCCTGGTGTTTTTCGACAGCCCCGCCGGAAGGTCGGGGCTGTCGCCGTGGTGCTCAGTCTTTCAGGTTGAATTTCTGCAGCAGGTTGTAGAGGGTGGGGCGGGTGATACCGAGCAGGGTCGCTGTTTCTGATATGTTGTCGTTGCAGCGTACCAGGGCGCGCAGTACGGCCCCGCGCTCGGCGTCCTCGCGCACCTGTTTGAGGTTGAAGGGCTGTTCTTCCCCTTCCGGCGGTTCGAGCTCGAGATCCTCCGCGGTGATATTCGCACCATCCGCCAGGATGACCGCCCGCTTTACCTTGCCCTCCAGTTCCCTCACGTTGCCGGGCCAGGAATAACTGTCGATGGCCCGCCTGGCCTCGTCGTCGAAGCCGCGGATGTTGCGGCCCATTTCCCGCGCAAAGCGTTCAAGGAAGACCTTGGCCAGTACCAGGGCATCGCCTTCGCGCTCGCGCAGGGAGGGAATATTGATGGTGAGTTCGCTGATCCGGTAGTAGAGATCCTCCCGGAAGCGCCCTTCGTTGATGTGGCTGCCAAGGTCCTGGTGAGTGGCACAGATGATGCGCACATTGACCGGGATTTCCTTGCGGCC
>JBKDZQ010000750.1:0-3325 GCA_047971325.1 Parahaliea sp. | reverse complement strand
CCCATCGCCAAGCTCGCCACCCCCCGGGAGGTCTTCGTGGATGAGCATTTCCGGGCCCGCTCAACCTTCAATGACCTCTCCTTTCCGGGAAGCCCGAAGGAGGGGCGTCTGGCTTCGGGTTACCTGGAACTTGACGGCCGCCGCTACGGCCCACGCCAGCCCGCACCGGAGCTGGGCTCCACCGCTGTAGAGGATATCTGGCCCGAGAGTGAACCGGTGCCAGCCAGCACAGATTCGCCACCGCGATACCGGCCCCTGGAGGGCTTGCGGGTGCTCGACCTGGGGGTAATTGTCGCCGGCGCGGAACTGGGGCGCCTGCTATCGGACCAGGGCGCCCAGGTGATCAAGATCGAAAACAGCACTTATCCGGACGGATTGCGCCAGAGCCACTGCGGGGAGGCGATTACCCACTCCTTTGCCCAGGGCTCCCGCGGCAAGCTCTCCTTAGGTCTGAACTTGCGCTGCGCAGCGGGACTGTCCCTGTTCAAACAGCTCGTCGGTCTGTCGGATATCGTGCTGTCCAATTTCAAGCCGGGCACCATGGAGTCGCTCGGTATCGGCTATGAGGTCCTGAAATCCATCAACCCCGGGATTATTGTCGCCGACAGCAGCGCCCTCGGTAGCAGCGGTCCGCGCAGCAAGTCGATGGGCTATGGCCCCCTGGTACGGGCCTCCACGGGCCTGTCGGGGCTGTGGCGCTACCCCGACGACCCCGACGAAGGCTTCAGCGACGGCATTACCATCTACCCCGACCACTTCGCGGCGCGGGTATCGGCAGTGGGCATCGCCGCGCTTCTGTTGCGGCGCCAGCGCAGCGGCGAAGGGGGCACGGTCAGCGTCTCCCAGGCCGAGTGCATTCTGAATGCGATGGCCACCGAGTTCCTTGAGGAATCCCTGGTTCCGGGCTCCCTGGCGCCCCGTGGCAATCGCGGGGCGCAGGATGCCCCAGACGCCGTTTTCCGCTGCGCCGGCAATGATCAATGGTGCGCCATATCAATTTGGGGTGACCGTGAGTTCCAGGCGCTGTGCCAGGCCATCGGGCGCCCGGAACTGTCGGACGAGCCACGCTACGCCAACGCGGCGGCGCGACAGCGGGAAGCGCCTGCGCTGGAAGCGATAGTCAGTGAGTGGGTTGCCGGCAGGGACGCGCGGGAGGTTATGGAAGCCCTCCAGCAAGCCGGCGTCACCGCGGGAAAAATGCAGCGGGTGGAGGAACTGGAGCAGGACCCCCAGCTCTTGAGTCGTCTGTTCATCCGCCGCCTGGTGCAACCGGGTATCGCCCAGGCCATGCTGACGGAAAACAGCCCCGTGTCCTTTAGCGGCCTGCCAGACCCCGAAATCAGGCCCGCGCCCTTCCTGGGCCAGCACACCCGCACACTGGCACGCGAACTCCTCTGTCTGTCCGGGGAACAAATCGACGCCTTCATCAATGAGGGCGTCCTCGAATGCCCCGATTCCGACAACTGAGCGGAGCGGCTCATGAGCGAACAAGCAGTCCTGCTGGAACACCCGCAACCGGCCATCGCCGTACTCCGACTGAACCGGCCACAGGCCCTGAACGCCCTGACCCTGACCATGGTAGAGGATATCACCGCTACCCTCTCCAAATTGCGGCAGTGCGCGACCACCCGCGTGCTCGTGCTCACCGGAGAGGGCCGGGGGTTTTGCGCCGGCATGGATATCGCCGCTCCCGATAATTCCGTGCGGGATATCGGCATTATTCCGGCCAAAGTCAGAACACAGGACGCGTTCTCGGCCATGATCAAGGCGGTTCGCGCGCTGGAGCAGCCTGTAGTGGCGGCGGTAAACGGGCCCGCGGCCGGCGCCGGCATGGCCCTGGCACTGGCAGCGGATATCCGCATTGCCAGCAGCACCAGCAAGTTTTTGATCGCCGCGATCAAACTGGGCCTCACCGCCGGGGAATGTGGCATCAGCTACCACCTGCCGCGGTTGATCGGCGCCTCGCGCGCCTTCGAGATCATGCTGACAGGAAGACCCATATCCGCCGAAGAGGCGGAGAAAACCGGCCTGGTCTCTCGCCTGGTGGAACCCGACGCCACTTTGGAGACGGCGCTGGAAATCGCCAGGGCCATCCTCGGCAACAGCCCCCACGCCATCCGGGAAACCAAGAAACTGATGTGGCAGAACCTGGATGCAAACTCGCTGGAGACGGCGGTGGCACTGGAAAACCAGACACAGATCATTGCCTCGATGACGGAGGATTTCACCGAAGCGACCACCGCCTTTGTGCAGAAGCGCCCCCCGGTGTTCAGCGGACGATAAACAGCCCCCGGTCTTGGTCTTGGCCCACGCGGGCCGCGGGAGGTTCAGGCAATGTCGACCACCGTCTTGCCAATCCGTCCGCGGTCGCCGCAACTGTGCAGGGCCAGGCGGAATTCCGACAATGGAAAACGTGCACCGATGCGGGGCCGCAACAGTCCCCGTGCCAGCAGGTCGGGTAGCTCGCCCAGCGAGTAACCACCGGGTTCGCCCAGCGTGTTGGAAAAAACGGCTTTCACAATCTTCTTCGCAACCTCGAGACTCAGGGTGACTTGCGCTCCGCAGCCTGCGGATCAGGCTCCGGGCTAAGGACCGCGCGCAATGCGGCGGTGATCGAGTGGCTCTCGCCGCCCGGATCCTGCCTGGAAGCGTGCTACAGCGGGTCAGGCACACAACAGATAACTCCTCCCGAGGCCACTGTCAGCACTTGCCGGCATGACATCACTGGTCACAGTCATACCACTGTAAAGGCCGAGGTGTTTGAAGCGGTCATCGGCTCGATAGCGCGGGGGAAGCACTGGTCAGTACCACCTGGTCGGGGGCTTCACCATGCTCTACCCAGCGCTGGGCCGCCGGCTGGACACATACAGCCGGCGAATGCACGGAGCTGGCCCTATTGAGCCATGAATTTCAGGAGTTCGGCTTCCTGCCCCACCAGTCCGGCAAGTATCCGGGAGGCATCCTCGTGCATTTCCTGGGACGGATAGTGCAGGTTGTGAGTATGAATCTGGGAGGGAATCGACGGGTGAAGCACACCGAAATCCACCTCGGTCGGCTGTCCTGTAAAGCGGCTGATCAGGCGATGCCCACTGTTGCGATCACTGCGGCACTGTGCGTAGTAGGCACACTTTTGTGCAACTTTGTTCACCATGTCCGTAGTGACAAACTGAGGAAAGGTTCCAAACAGCTCGTAGAAGTCCTGTGCATCGTAGTTGATTGCTTCGTCTTCCGGTTTGGGGGAAAAGAAGAACAGCACAACCGGCACCTGAATTTTCAAAAGCAGCTGTTGGTAAGTATCCAGCCAACTGGCCTGGCTTTCGCCAAT
>JBKDZQ010000749.1:0-1607 GCA_047971325.1 Parahaliea sp. | reverse complement strand
TGAGCTTTCCAGATGCTGTTTTTCTCTCAGCGTTGAAGTTGGGGAACAAGTGTTAGTTAGGATTATAGTTTTACTTTGAGCCGGCTGAGTTTCATTCACTCCGCTCACCCTGAGCCTGTCGAAGGGTCGTTCTTCACTTTCTCCCGTCGCAAAAGAAAGGACAGCCCTTCGACAGGCTCAGAGCCCAAACGGAAATTATGTTGAGTGATTTCAATCTGGTGTATCGTTCTGTGCCGACGAAAGCAGGAGAATGTCATGCCCTGGACCGAAATCACCCGCCCGCACTATGAGCGACGAGGGCAGCGTTACGCAAGCGATTGTACGGATGGGGAATGGGCGTTGATCGAACCATTCATGGCTCGCAGCAGTTCGGTTGGCCGGCCTCGCCTGACGGATATGCGCGTGGTCTGGGACGCAATCCAGTATATCGCGGCAACGGGCTGGCAGTGGGCCATGCTGCCAAAGGACTTTCCCCCGTTTACGACGGTGCAATACCACTTCTACCGGATGCGCGATAGCGGCCTGCTCGACCTGATCAATGAAGCACTGGTCTGCGGGGCAAGGCTGGTGTCGGGCCGCGATGCGCAGCCCACTGCCGGGATTGTCGACAGCCAGTCGGTCAAGACCACCGAAAGCGGCGGCCCGCGTGGTTATGACGCAGGCAAGAAGGTGAAAGGGCGCAAACGCCACATTGCCACCGATACCGATGGCAACATGCTCGCCCTGATCACACACACCGCTGATATCCAGGATCGCGATGGCGGCCCTGATGTGATCGAACAGGCGTGCGAGAGTTACCCGTCTCTCGCCTGCATCTTTGCCGATGGCGGCTATGCCGGAAACAAGTTCGCGCAGGCCGTGGCCGCCTTCGATGGACCGGCCATCGAAATCATCAAGCGGCCCGGCAGTGCAACCGGCTTTGTTGTCCTCACCCGCCGATGGGTTGTCGAGCGCACCTTTGCATGGTTCGGGCGGTGCCGTCGCCTTGCCAAAGACTGGGAAAAATCCATCGCATCCTCCGACGCATGGACACTCATCGCCTCAATCCGAAGAGTAACACGCTTCACTGCACGAAAACTCGCCGCAGAATTATGAGTCAGACACTAACAGAAAATAGCTGAAAATTCAATGTAATCAGGCTTGCATTCACTGTTTTCGACGGCACCACCGCCGACGAGCGTCGGCCTGGGGAGGCCGCGAGCGGCCATCGCCTCGCTGATTCTCGCGAGCAGTTTGAGCGCGGCCTCGAATTCGGGGCGATAGATGCTCATGTGCCCAACATCCCCTTCAAATACGCCCCCGTAAAACTCCCCTTCGTCTTCGCCACTTCTTCCGGAGTCCCCTCCGCAATAATCCGCCCGCCCTTGTCGCCGCCTTCCGGGCCGAGGTCGATGATCCAGTCCGCCGTCTTGATCACATCCAGGTTTTGCTCGATCACGACCACCGTGTTCCCCTGGTCCACCAGCGCGTGGAGCACTTCGAGGAGTTTGCGGACGTCTTCGAAATGCAGGCCCGTGGCAGCCCGCTACCAGCGACCGCCCGCTTCTTCGATCGCTGCCAGAAGCGCTTTTTTGGCCGGGGTACGATTGGCGCCTCGATTGCGAGGC
>JBKDZQ010000748.1:0-4082 GCA_047971325.1 Parahaliea sp. | reverse complement strand
TACTTTCAAGCAGTTATCTCGTCGTCCCAACACTGCTGGGGCTTAATTCAGTGCCATTCATCTGCTGGATAACATTGCAAAGGGCTGGGTCATTGAGCAATATATCAAGCAGCATGATCTGCTCATGCGCCTGAACGCATCGAGCGTGAATACGCTGCGAATATGGTTGTTGCAACAGCAGGGTGAAGTCAGGCTACTGGGCGCCATCTTGCGAATAGGCCGCAAAGGCAACGTGGTGGACAATTCATCCCGGGGCGGCCTGTTGGCCAAAGTCGATCTGGCAACCGGCAAACTGGAAAAAGCCAAGAATGCAGTGATATTCCCGGATTTCCATACACATCACCCCGACTCGGGAGCTCAAATTGAAAACTTGACCTTACCTTTCTGGGTGGAATGCCAGGAGCTGGCAAAACAGGCTCTCAGGGTGTTTCCAAAAGCCAGTTTTACCGGACTGGACATGGCAATTACCGCCACCGGACCCGTGGTAGTAGAACTCAATCTAGAGCCGGACCGCATCACTGCACGCAATTTTGACAGACCGCTAATGGATCTACTGAACTGGTGATTTACCACAGTACGGTGGTTGCTCCAGCCTGCCCCATCCGATACTCCGCGGGCCGATAGTGAACCCGTTCTACCCGTCTGGCAAAGTGCTCCGGGCCTCTGCCAGCACCGGTCACTGCGCAACAGGCCGCAGGTCGCTGGCGCAGACAAAAAAAGACGGTGGCACAGGCCACCGTACAAGGGGGGGGTATTGCGTGCCAGACCTTTCGCAACTAGTGAGGCACTATGGCACCCTGGTGAAGCTGTTCACCGCCTTGCTCCACCGACACCTCGATTCGAGGTGCCGGGAGCCTTCCGTGCGCTATTTCACCATCCCTGGTGGCCGGCTCCAGGTGGAACCGGTAGCGCCTGTCTCCCTGAACCGCCAGCCGCAGCTGTCCGGGCACGGAACTCTCCACACCCGACTGCGCCTCACCGCCGGCATCCTGTCGCCAGCGCCACTGCCCGTCCGGCAATGCCAGAACCAGTTCCGCGCGGGGTGCCGCTTCCAGTTCCAGGTCCAGCACCAGGCCGGAGGCCTCGCGCATCAGCATGGCGCGGGCATCCATCCCCTGCCACTGCCACTGGTGCCGCGCTTCCATGGCGGCCACATCAAGGAGGGTGCCGGTCATCCTTGACCGAAGCTGGCTATCCTTGCCCAGCTCTGTGACACCCCCAAACTGCATACCCACTCCCACCGCCAGCAGCAGGCTGGCGGCGAGCGCCAGCCCCGCGGCCACCTTCGCCACCGGCCGCCCCCGGGTATTGAAATCCACTCGCTGCACCGTATCCCGCGGTGCTTTCAGGGAGGACTTGATATTCCCCGCCAGGCCGGGTGGCACGACCACTTCGGCAGCAGCATCCAGGGCCGCCGCCAGACGTTCCAGTTCGTGCAGCCAGGCCGCGGCCGCATCGTTGCCGGCAAATTCGACCTGCAACCGGCGCCATTCACCGGCCGGCAGCTCGCCATCAAAGCCCGCCTGCAGGCGCTGCTTGTCTGCGTCGCTGAGCATCATCACACCGACACCCTGGCCAGCAGATCCCGCAGGCTGCGGCGAGCCTCGAACAGGCGCGATTTCACGGTTTTTTCCGGCAGTGCCAGAATTTCACCAATCTCGCCGTAGGAGCACTCTGCATAGTGTCGCAGCACAATCACCGCCCTCTGTTCTTCCGTTAGTTGCATCAACGCCGCCTGCACCTGATGCTGTAGCTGGGCGTTCCGGGCAACCAGCTCCGGACCAGGGCCCTGATCCGGTAGCGACTCCTCCAGGCACTCTCCACACTCGCCACTGCGTCGCTGGCGCCGGTAGTCGATGGCCTCATTGACCCCGATCCGGTAGAGCCAGCTAAAGAACCTGTGCTCGCTGCGGTAGGTGTGCAGACTTTCAAAGGCCCTGAGAAATGTCGTCTGTGTAACATCCGCTGCGTCCTCACTGCTTCCCAGCATCCGGTAGGCGAGCCGGTAGATGGCACCGTGGTACTTGTCCACCAGCTCTCCCAGCGCCTGCCGGTCTCCCTCCCGGCCACGCTGGACCAGGTGGCCGTCCGTGGCCAAGTCAAGCTCCTTACCCATGAACTACCGACCCGGGGCCGGGAAAGTTGGAAAAAAAGTGTAAATTCCTGAGAAAAGCCGTGTTGGGCATGACATCGACAGTGGCAAATTCCGGTTCAGCTGCTGGCGGGGCTGACGTCAAATAGCAGATCAAAGCCGGAATAGTGAAGGATTTCAACGATATGCGGATTCACTTCCACCAGGTGCAGACCGCCTCCCGCCAGCACTAGGCGCTTGTGTGTTTTGAGCAGAACGCCGAGGCCGGCGCTGGAAATGTACTCGAGCCCTGACATGTCCACCGCGGCGCTGCCGACCAGCGTTTCGAGGTGGCGCTCCGCCTCCTGGGCGGCGGCCGCGTCCAGCCGCCCCACCAGCCGTACACCCTCGCGTACGGCCTGGGCCTCAAACATGCGAGGGCACCCACAGCGCCAGGAAGGACAGGGTACTGCTGCGATCCCGGTACTCGTAACGCACCGTCCCCACCAGCTCGCGCACCAGGTGCAGGCCCAGCCCGCCTACCGGGCGTTGCGCCAGCGGCAGGGTGGGATCAACCGGGGCCACCCCGGCGGGATCGAAGGGCTCCACATCGCAATCGGTCAGGCGCACCGCCAGGCCGTCGGCGACCGCCTCCAGCTCCAGGTTGATGGGTTCGCGGCTACCGCGATTGTGGCGGATCATGTTCACAAACAGTTCTTCCGTTGCAAGGTCGACCGGAAAGCCGAGGGCATCCGGCAGGCCGTGTTCGGCAAAATAGCGCCGGCGCGCATCGACGATGCGCTCCAGTTCGCCCAGCTCCCTGTTCAGAGACAGTTTCAAGCGCCCACCCGCCAGTCTCGGATCGAGTTTAGAACAGCCCCCGCCAAATCAAAAGCATCCCGGCTCAATCCGGCTCGCGCTTGAGCAACACGATGGTCAGGTCGTCCTGCTGCTCACTGCCCCTGGCAAATTCCCGCAGCGAGGACATCAGCAAGGCCGCCAGTTCGGACATCGGGACAACGGCGCCCTCCGCCACCAGCCGTCCCACCCGCTGGCGACCAAAGATGCCCTCCCCGCCCTCGTATTCGTAGATACCGTCGGACAGCACCGCCACAATATCCCCTGGCGCCAGCACAAGCTGACGTGTTCGCGCCGGACTGTGCACCGCCACGGTGCCCAGGGGAAAGGTGGTCGGCCCGAACCACTCGCAGTCTCCACTGGCGGCGTGAAAGTGCAGAATCGGCCCCTGGCCGGCGGAAAAATAACTGAGCCGGTGGCTCAGGGGATCGAGAAAGCCGGCAAAGGCGGTGACAAAACGGTCATCGGGAAGGTCTTCGTCAAGCTGGTTGTTGACGTGAATGTAGGCGTCTTCCAGTTCCGCACCCACCCGGAATGCCACCCGGAACATGGCCTGCATCTGGGTGGCGCACAGGGCCGGCCCGAACCCGTGCCCGGTGGCATCCCCCAGTAGCACAAAGATGCCCTGCTCCAGCGCCACCAGATCAAACATGTCGCCGCCGGTTTCCTGCGCCGGGTGCAGGCAGCCGTAGAGGTCGTAGCCCGGCGGCGCCGGCATTTCCGGGGGCAGGATACTCATCTGGATATCCCGCGCCGCGGCGATGTCGTCCGCCCGCAGGGGACCCGCCTCGGTCAAGGGAGCAGGCTGCATGCCGCCCACTGGCGCTGTCATAGGTCCACCCCGGGGTAGCCTTGGGCCACGGTGTAATTTTCCTGACATCATAAAGCCTGCCCCCACGGGCGTAAAACCAGCGTGAGGGACGGCTGGGCAACTGCGGGTCGAACCCGCCAAGAAATAACCTGTAGTTATTGCATGAAATAATAAAATTTCATGCGGTAATTTCTTGTCCCCGCGCTCAGGTTCCTTATACTGGAGGGGCAGCAGCAGGTTGGGTGTTACGCATGGGGTGACGCCCAATCAGTCAGTATGCCGCTGTCTCCTAGGGGGAAAATGGGGTGGAGCGTATGTCAGAGACGTGCCACCGGCCGGGGG
>JBKDZQ010000747.1:0-2021 GCA_047971325.1 Parahaliea sp. | reverse complement strand
GAGCTGATCGTCGGCCAGCGCTTCGAACCCCAGGCGCTGGAGAGCCTGCAAATGGGCTGCGTGTCCTACACCCGCGAATTCTTTCCCGACGACACTATCAAAACCGACTTCTACCGCGCCGCCTACAACAGCGCGCGCATGGAGCTGTCGCCGCTACGCCAGCGCTACCACAGCGGCAACTGGGTGGACTGCGTGGGCTCCTCCGGCACCCTGCAGGCCATCGAGGGAATCCTCGCCGAGAACGGCTGGACCACCAACGGCGGCGGCATCGACGCCGGGGGCCTGCTGAAACTCGAGCAGAAACTGCTGAGTTTCAAACGTTTCAGTTCGATCAAGCTGAGCGGCCTGTCGTCCCAGCGCCGCAATGTGATCGTGGCCGGCGTCGCCATCGCCCGGGCCCTGTTCGACATGCTGAAAATCGAGCGCATGCGCACCTCCAAGGGCGCCCTGCGCGAAGGGGTGATCTACGACCTGCTGGGGCGTCTGTCCCACGAGGATGTGCGTGAGCGCACCATCAACGCGCTGATGCAGCGTTACAACGTGGATAACGCCGCCGCAACCATGGTGGAACGACGGGCACGAATACTGTTCGAGGCCACGCGCAGGGACTGGGGCCTCAATCGCGCGGACCGGAACCTGCTGCAGCGCGCCAGCAACACCCTGGAAGTGGGCATGGCCATTTCCCACAAGCACTACAATCGCCATTCGGCCTACCTGCTGGAGAATACCGACCTGCCCGGCTTCTCCCAGGAGGAGCAGGAACAGCTGGCCCTGCTGGCGCGCTGTCACCGGGGCAAGCTGGATGCCACCGCGTGGGCCTCCTTCAGCGACAGCGAGGTACCGCGCCTGCTCAAGCTGATCACCCTGCTGCGCCTGGCCTTCCTGTTCAAGCACGTGGAACAGATCGAGCAGTTGCCGGAGTTTTCCCTCATCGCCGGCGACAGATCGCTGAAGCTGAGCTGCCCGGAGGGCTGGCTCGACCAGCACCCCCTCACCGCCTGGGAGCTGGAACAGGAACAGACGATGCTGGCCCGGCTGGGCATGGAGCTGAACGTGCGCTGAGCCGCTGGCCTATCCCGGTCGCGACAGCGCTACCGGCGATCCCTGCCACTTACTTTGCAAGCAGCGCCACCAACGCAATCCGGAAGCGACAGGGGCTACAAATTCACCCAGCTGTTGAGAGCCCGCAGCCGGAACACCTGTCCCTCGTAGCGCAGCACCACCGAGTCGGACAGAATTTCCTCCACCGCCACACCTTTGCCGAGGTTCTGGCCAGCAGTGGCGACCGTGCCGTTGATCCGCACGCTGGACTGGCCGCCATCATCGCGGTAGTCGTGGCTGCTGTACAGCAGGGTGGGGATCGCATCCTTGCGCTGCTGGGACAGGTCGGCAAGGAAAGGCGCCGGGTGCCCGGTGAGCTGGACGTTGCGCATCTGCCGCTGCGTCCTGGCGACCAGGGTCTCGACATCGAGGGCTGGCTCATCCGGCCGTTCCCCGCTACCGGCCCGCTCCCCAGGCGGGGCATCCGGAGCGGCTGCCCGGCGTGCGGGCCTGGCCGCGCCTGCCCCGGACTGCGCGGCCGGCGCCGCTGCGGCGGAGGCTCGCGCCCGGCCAGCAGCCTGCTCGAGGGAAGCCTGGCCAGCGTAGAGCGCCTCAACCTCGGGCGATACCGCCTGCGTGGCGGGAGCAGCGTCAGCCACGGGCGTCGCACTCACCGGCTGCGCTGTCGGAGTGGCCGGCACAGCCGGGGCGCCAGCGTTTGTAACTACCTTCTGGTCAGTGACCACTTCGTTTGCAGGCTTTGCGGCGGGTGCTGGTGTGGCGGGAGCAGGTGCAGGTGTCGAAGGGGATGCGGCAACAGAAGATTGCAACGGCTCCGGCGCCTCCACCGTGGGGCGCGGCATCCACAATGCAATCACCGCCAGGGCCAGCACCAGCTGTGCCGCCAACAGCCCCGCGCGCCAGGCGCCGGGCGCCACCGTGGCCTCGGCATAGTGCATGGTCGCCAACCCCGGCACCTC
>JBKDZQ010000746.1:0-2550 GCA_047971325.1 Parahaliea sp. | reverse complement strand
GCGGCAAGGTTGTCTTTGTGAATCCGAGAAAGATCGAGTCCTCGACCCCGGAAACCGGTGATGTGCTGCAGATAAAACCCGATGCCGATGTCTACTTTCTGGCCGCGGTGTTGTATGAAATAGTGTTTGTTGTCGGCTTTGACCGGGACCTGGTTGAGCGTCACGCCAAAAACCTTGATCCACTCCTGGAGTTCATCCAGCGCTACCCACCCTCGCGGGTGGAAACGGTGACGGGAATCGACGCGGATGACATCAGGACTGTGGCACGGGAATTCTGCGCGGCGCCGAGTGCCTCGATACATATGTCCACTGGAGTGAATATGGGGCGGCAGGGCGCGCTCTCGTACTTGCTGGTCCAGATGATCAGCCTGTTCTCGGGCAACCTGGGCAGGCGAGGTGGCAATATCTACCAGACTGGCTTTGCCCGGACCGCGCCCGACTCGAAGCGCAAGACCGATCAGCCCTATTTTGATACACCCGCCGGAGAAATCCGCTACGGTGGCAGTTCGCTGCCGGGTAATCTCATGGAAAGCATCTTCCTCCAGGGGCACTCCAGCAGGACACCGGTGCGCGCCCTGCTGGTGGTGGGCGGCAATCCGCTACTGGCGGTCTGTGGCGAGCAGCACCTGAGGGAGGTTTTCGCCGATCTGGAATTGATCGTCTGTGTCGACCTCTACCGCAACGCCACCGGAGAGATGGCGGACTACCTGTTCCCGGCGACTGATTCAATGGAGCGCGAGGATCTCTACTACCTGGGTCCGGGCCTGCATGTCGAACCCTATGTCCAATATACGCCCGCAGTCGTACCTCCGGCCGGAGAGCGCCGCGAGGAGTGGTGGATACTGTCGCGTATACTCCAGGAAATGGGCCGTCCGTCGATGCTCGATGACACCGATGTCCGCCCCCTGGGTGCTATTGATGCGCGCCTGGCAGAAAGTGATTTGAGCATCGAAAAGCTGCGAGCCATGCCCTGCCAGACCGCCGTCCTGCCGGAGGCGGATCCGCGGGATATTTTCAATCTCGCAATCCAGAACGACGACGGCCTGATTGACTGCTTTCCGGCGGTGTTCGAGCGTGGGCTGGACGCTGTCGAAGCTCAACTCGCGGAGCGGCTGCGGGAGCCGGAGAACCAACTGAAGCTCATTACCCGACGAACCGGGTTGATGATCAATAGCTGGATGCACAATCTCAGCCGCCTGAAAAAAGGTGTACACCAGTCCAACCCGCTCTGGATTCATCCCCTTGACGCGGCTGAGCGGGGCCTGCACTACGGCGACAAGGTGCGGGTCTGGAGCGAACACGGTTCGGTCGAAGCCAGTCTGGCATTCGACGAGGCCTTGCGGCCAGGGGTGGTGTCCATGAGCCACGGCTGGGGTAACCAGGCAACCTACGGTCAGGGTGTGGCGCAAACCTACAGCGGTAGCAATGTCAACCAGTTGTCGCCAGTGGGGGAGGGCAGCTTCGATATTCTCAGCAGCATGTCCCATATCACCGGTTTCAATGTAAATGTTGAGCTCATTGCGTCTTCAGGCAAGGCTGGCGTGTCGAGCATGTAGCTATCACATGCCTCCTACAGAAACAGGTAGGCTGGGTGCGTTTCCCGATCCCCGTTCGGAAAGAAAGCAGCTTCAGGTGGGAACAGTAGGCTACCGATGCAATTGCTCGCTGACGCTTGTTCATCAACAGTACGTTCGAATTTGAAAAGCACTTGTACAATCTCCGGCTTATATCTACAGGTTGTGACAATTGACAGGGCACAGTGCGTGACATAATCTATATATATTAGATTTATCGGCCTGCTTTTAATATGGCTGCTTCCAGAGATGTTTTTTATGTCTGACAGAGGTGTTTTCTATGTCTGAAGCTACGTTACTACCGTCCAAAATTCATGTCCTGAATGATCTCAGCGAAAGTCAGAGAGCGGCGATCAAGCGAATTCCGGCCCACGATAAAGCTAGTTACCCCGCAATTCATGCAACCCAGCCGGCCTCACGATTTGTAGACGAAGAAGTGTTCCGCCAGGAACAGACCCGTTTGTTCCGTTGTGTGCCGGTGCCGGTCACGCTGGGCGCCTATCTACACGGCCCCGGCATGGTGCTGACACAAAATGGTTACGGTCTGCCTTTGCTGGTGATGCGCGACAAAGAAGGTGAAGTACGGGTATTTCTGAATGCATGCACGCACAAAGGCTCGCGTCTGCTCGACAGTGCAGAACCCGTCAGCGGCTCGCGCATAACCTGTCCCTAACTCGCCGGGACTTTCGCTCTCTCTGGAAAACTGGTGGGTGTTGCCCGCGCCGAGACTTTCGAAAATCTCGACAAGGGCAAGCGCAATCTGACCGAGCTGCCCAGTACGGAATCGGGCGGGATCATCTGGGCGATCCTCGATCCAGATGCCACCCCGGACTTCAGCAGTATTGATGCACAGCTCATAACCGATCTGGAAGCGCTGGATATTGCCGATTCTTACGTATTTGGCCGCAAGACCTTTCATCTTGAAGCCAACTGGAAGCAGGTGCTGGAGCCCTTTCTCGAGGGCTACCATGTACAG
>JBKDZQ010000745.1:0-5080 GCA_047971325.1 Parahaliea sp. | reverse complement strand
AACCAGTTGAGCAGGGGATCTTCGGGGCGCTGGTGCTGCAGCGCAATGGTAATGCTGCCGTCGTCAGCGACGGCCAGCCCCGGTGTCCGGTCGCCGATGGAATAGCGATTGATGGGGTTGTGCACCATGATCCCGCGATCGTCGTAGAGGGTGATCGACCAGAAGGCATCGACCGGCGGCAATTCTGCCTTGGGGATCACGATGCGGTACTGGTACTGGCCGTCGAGGGGATTGCCATCGCTGTCCTCTCTGCCGCTGGGGTAGATGGCTTCCTCGGCAATGCTGACACCGGTCTGGTCCTTGGCGACGGCGGCCCGCAGCAGGTAGTCTCCGCCAAAGTCGGCGCCGCTGTAGTTGATAGTCCAGCCCTTGACCTGGACGCCGAGCTGGTGGGAACGCTCCGCCACCAGCGCGCTGGCATCGGCAAGGCCGCGGCGTATCGGCTCCAGCTCTGCAGCGGACAGGGCGGAAGCGTCAAACCCCCGGTCGACCGACAGTCCGATGGGGGTCAGGGAGGCCACCAGCGCGGTTTCGCTGTCGCGCAGGTGCCAGTCGCGCAGCAGGTCGCCGAGCTGCGCCATAAAGTGCAGTGCGGGGTCGTCCTCATATTGTCCCCGGCCCGGTATGTGCTGTTCCGATACCGGGGGAGCTTCATCGAGGCCGGCGCTGTAGGCGGCGAAGGTGCGCACCCGGATCCGGTCCTGCAGCGCGTGGACCCTGGCCAGATCGTCCGTGGAACCATCCACCAGGAAACGCCCCGCAATCATCACGTAGCGGGTATCGGCGGCGAGCGCGAGCATATCCTTCGGCACTTCGCCGTGATAGTCGGGACCGTACAGAAACATCGGTGGCAACTGCCCGCCGTGGGTGCGCTGGCCGGGGGACTGATGGCTGACGGTATCCGCCATGTAGACCGTGAAGGTGTAGTAGCGCTTGCCGAAGTCGGGGGTTTCGATGACAAAGGGGCCGTCGCTGGTGTCGAACGAGGCGATGGAATACAGGGTGTCGTTGTTGGGGCCAACCCCGTCGGTGCTGTCGGGACCGTACAGCTCCCGGGCTGCGCCGAAGCGGTTGATGGCGGCGCCGCCGTTGTGGGCCAGCCGCGCGGAAAAAGGGGTTTCGGGGCGCGTCTTGAAAATCCTGACCTTGGCCCACTCCACCAGTGGCATGCCCCAGACGTAAGCGCGAAAGGCCAGGGCATAGGGCTCGAGGGTATCGCCACTGAAAATCGCTCCGGTATTTTCCGCATGACGCAGTGCCGAATGATTCGCCGCGCCCCTTTCATTTGCCAGGGTGCAGCCGACAGCCAGTAGGCCGATCAGGGCCAGCGACAAAGGAGCAGTGAATTTGTGCATTGCAATAGTCTCCAGTGTGGCTTAGGGGGTGTACCAGATTGGTGATGAGTAGGCTCGGTCCTGGGTGGTCATCTCGATCCCCTCGTTGGGTGTGAGCCGGTAGTGGCGGGCGTCATAGGCGGTCCAGCGCGGTTTGAGGATTTCCAGGGCGCGCAGGTCGTAAAAGGCGGGCTCGGCGGGGTTGAAGTCAGGGTCTTCCCACACCAGGGCAAATGTTGCTGCGCCCACCGAGTTGGTGTAGCTGGCGCTGGCGATGTCCACCGTGCTCGGCAGACGGGGCGCGACGCCGGTGGCCGGGTCCACCTGGCGGCTGTCGGAAAGCGCCACCTCGTAGATTTTTTCCTGCTGCTGGCCAGCGGCGTCCAGCCAGCCCTTGACCACCTGGACGCGATCGAGATTGGCGCCGTCCGGATCCTTTGCCGCCATGATCAGAAACTGCGGTGCCTTGCTCGCCGGGCCGCGGCCGAGCCCTCCGCCCATCGGTACGCCCTTGCGGTAGCCGATGTCGGCGTGGTCGGGGCGCAGGGCGTCGAGCGGGTCGAAGTCCCAGCCGCCGAAGAAGCGCAGGGCGATTCTCGAGCCGGTAGTGGCGTAGACTTCCCTGCGCTTCATGGCGTCGAAGATCTCTCCCCGGGTGTTCTCCCGGGTCCAGGCTGCCATCAGGCCAGAGGAAGTCAGCATGCTGTTGGGCCACTTCAGCCACTCCATATTGGCGTTGAGGCGCTGGGGGTTGGGTTCGGACTCCACGAACTTGCCAAAAAAGTTGTCCTCCTCGACGGCGGACAAACCGGTGTGGGCGTCGGTGCTGCCGATCATGCCGAACTGGAAGGGATTGACCCTCAGTTCGCGCTCAAGCTGCAGGCCGAGTTTCAGGGCCGAGCGGGCGTACTCGAAGGGCAGCATCTCATCGGTCTTGGCCTGCTCCTGGTTGCGCACCGGGAAGTTGCCGGTATCCCAGGTTTCGTAATCGGCAAATTCGTCGCTGGGTGACAGTTTCGGGTGGGTCTCCCCATCTCCCTTGATCTGGGTTACCTCGTAGATCGGCTCCCAGCGGGCGCGGTTTTCAGCGTAGCGGCGATCGATGGCCTGGCCGGCGTAGGTTCTGGGCGCAAACATCAAGCCGTTGCTGAGGTTGCCATTGTGGGGGATCGCCAGGATCTGGCCGCCGGTCCGGGCTTCGTAGTCGGCCAGGAATTGCCAAAGGTCGGAGGGGGCGTTGCTGTCCACGGCGGTGAAGGGGATCATCTTTGCGGCCTTGTCGGCGCCATCGCGGTACACCACCACCCGGTGCAGGTTGTTGGCCTGGGGGCTGGAGCTCCACTCGTAACCAATGAAGGCGGAAAAGCGTCCGGGTTCGTTGTAGCTGTCGGCGGTTTGCGCCACCCGCGACCAGATATTCGCTTTCAGGGCGCTGGACGCCGCGTCCGGGGTCGTTCCCATGACCATGCCCTGGAATTCCCGGAACATGGCGGGCAGGTCGTTTTGTTCATAGTAGCGACGCCAGCGCTTGCCCAGTTCCGAGGAGAGCACGGTCTCGTCGCTGTCGGCCACGCCGGCGAACAGGCCGAGATATTCGCTGTGATCGGACACTACCAGGAAGTCCAGTGGCCGCCTGAGCGCGGCCTGTTCGCCCAGGTCGGTGGTGACCACTTCGCCCCGGGCGAAACGGAAAGCCGTCTCTGGTGACACCACGCGGTTGTCCTCCATGAAAGCGTCGGCGGACATGTTGGTATGCAGGTGGGTGTCTCCCCACAACAACTGGTGGGGATGGTCACGGTGGCGGACCGGGGGCGAGTAGGCCGCCTGGTCGCTGTCACTGGCAGGCTGCTGGGCCAGCGCGCCCGGCGACAGCAGGGCTGCGGTGAGAATCAGCAGTGTGGCTTTCATGGCAGAACTCCTGTTGCAGTGCAGTGAAGGTCAGCGCGCCGGGCCACCGATACGGCCCGGGTTGGCATTAGAACCGGTAGCGTGCCTGCAGGCTGACCGTCCGGCCCACTTCGCGGTCCTTGAAGTAGCTTCCGGGAAACAGCGGTACATCGTTGCCGATATGGAAGGTCCGCTTGTCGGTCAGGTTTCTGGCCACCAGTGCCAGTTCCCAGTGGCCTTCATGGGGTTGTAGTGAAATACGGGTATCGAGCTTGGCGTAGCTGCCTTGCCGGAATTCCGGGTCGTTGTCGGAGATGGCGAAGAAGGCGTCGGTAAAGTTGAGGTCGCCGGAGAGGTTCAGCAGCAAGGTGTCTGTTACGGACGTTTCCCAGCTGAGATTCCAGTGGCCGGACCAGTCGGGTGCATACTGTGTTTCTTCATCGGACATATCCGCGACGCAGGCGCCGGGACCGGCCCAAACCAGGGTCTGGGGGTAGGAACACTGGGCGGTATCGAACTCGTCGTAGAACGCGTCGAGGAAGGCCAGCGACAGTGAGGTGCTAAGGCTGTCGGTGATCGCCCAGTTCAGGTCCACGTCGAGACCCTGTGACACGGCTTCGGCGGCGTTGCCGACGTTGAAGCCCACATTGCCGTCGAAGGTGCTGACCTGGAGGTTGGTGTACTCGCTGCGAAACAGCGCCAGGTTGAGGGTCATGCCGCCGCCCAGCAAGGTACTCTTGACACCCGCTTCATAGGACTTGGCTTCTTCGGGTTCGAACTGGTAGGTATCAAGGTTGCCGGTCAGGCTCTGCAGGTCGAAGCCGCCGGATTTGTAGCCCTCGCTGTATTTGGCATAGGCCATGATATCTCCCGAGACCGTCCATTCCAGCGTGAGCGAGGGGGAGAAATTTTCGTCATCGAGACTGTCGGTGAGCTGGAAGGTCGGGCCGAAGCAGGCGGCGGCGCCGGTAGGGACTTTGGACTTGTATTGGGTGCACCAGGTTGTGTGTTCCACGTCCTTCTCGTCTTCGGAATAGCGGGCGCCCAGGGTCAGGGCCAGGGTCCCGGTCGCATGCCAGGTGAGCTGCCCGAACACGGCGCGGGAATCGGTTTCCTGGTAGGCATCGGCGGCCCGGGTGAACAGGCCGTTGTAGCTCAGTCCGGCGTCGAACTGCAGTTCGTCCTGCGAAACGTAGACTCCCGCCATATAGTCGAACTTGCCCCCGGTCGAGGAGGCGATGCGCAATTCCTGGCTGATGGACTGGTAGTTTTCATCCCGCCGGGAATCGAGGATTTCCGCCAGACTGTAGTCGGAATCCAGATACAGGTCTTCAATGTGCTTGGTGAAACCCGTTACCGAGGTGAGAGTGAGTTCGTCGCTCATGTCCCAGTTGACGGTCAGCCCAGCGCTCATCGCCTGCATTTCGGTGCCGCCCCAGCCGCCTTCCGGATCCCTGGCGGAGATGGTGGCGTCGTCGTCGAAGCGGCAGTCATCCCCGCCGGCGAGAATGGCCTGCAGGGCCGGGCTGCACTTGGACAGTACCGAGGGCCGCTCGTTGAGGGTCAGATCGGAATACTGCAGTTTGCCCGCCAGGTTGAGGCGATCGCTGGGCTCCCAGAGCAGGCTCAGGCGAGTGACCATTTCGGTATGCGCACCGCCCATGTCCTGACCATTGTAGGTGTTGTCTACCCACTCGTTGGACGAGGTATAGCGGGCCGCGAGCCGGACACCGAAGGTGTCGGTCACAAAGCGGCCATAGGCGGCGTCGATACTGGTTTCCTTGGTGTTTTCCAGTTCCTGGGTGAGTTCCACGTAGCCTTCAGGCTCCGGGGTGGGATTGCGGGTGCTGAGGTTGATG
>JBKDZQ010000744.1:0-4143 GCA_047971325.1 Parahaliea sp. | reverse complement strand
ATCGGGGCGATTTAGAGGTCGCCGCGTAGACAGACGCGACAACTACTTTGACAAACGGCGTGCTTTGTAAAGTTCGGGCAAACAAATAAAACCTGGGGAATTTAGTTTCATCAGGTGGGCTGCGCGCGCCTTTGCGCCTCCTCGACAATCAGTCTGTGGCGGGAAGGGTGAAGTTCGTTAACCGTGCTTACGACGCGAGGGCACGAAGTCGCTCCAGGCGCTGCCGGGAATGCGTCGGGACGGGTAATCGGCGGGTCCGCGTGGCCGCGACCCGGGAAAGTCCGGAATCAGTAAATGAGGATCAGCTTCGCTTGGAGCGGGAGGGAGGACTGACGATAGCGGGTATCACGAATTTCTCGATCATGCTGCGAATCTCGTCGGGATCGGCCTTGGTCGCCTTGATGTAATTGAACAGCAGAACCCGCACCAGGGAAAGCCACCTGGTAATTTCGCTCGCTTCAGCGGGCACTCGCAAGCGGCCCTGGGAATCGGCTTTCTCATACAGCACCCGCCACCCGTCCATCTGCCCATCAAGGGCGTGCTCATCCGAAAAGGTGACGCTGAGGGTGGACATGAGGTTTTCGGGGCTGATCATAAAGCGAACGATTTTGCTTTTGTGGCACTGGTCAATGACGTAGCACATGGCATCGACGAATATATCGGCGATGTCCTTGTCGGACTCACAGAAGGTCGCAATATCGCGCGACAGTCGTGTGGTTTCATCGCGACCGAGTTCCAGCAACAGGTCGTTCTTGTTCTTGAAAAAACGGTAGAAAGTAGGGCGACTGATGCCAGCCTGGGCGCAGATATCCTCAACACTGGTCTTCTTGACACTGAACTTCTCGAAGCATGCTATCGCCGCCTCCTGGATCCCCTGCCTGGTGGGGCTGACGATCTCTGTTTGACTCAGGGCCCTATTCACCAAATACCACTCCGCGCTCTCGCAATGCCTGCTGCTCTTCTGCACTGATCCCCAACAGATCAGTGAGCAATTCTGCGGTATTGTGCCATAAATCGGGCGCTGAAGCAGGGGCGAAATCCTGGCCGGGGGTTTTCACCGGCGTTCCCGTCAGGCGCATCGGCCCGACCCCGGGCTGATCCACCTCGTAGATATTGTCGCGGGCCAGGAAATGGGGGTCTTCGACCAGTTCTGCCGGGCTGTTCGCCGGCCCCACCGGAACCTCCCAGCGCCTGCAGCACTCGACCCACTCCGCCAGCGGTCGGCTGCCAATGATCTCCCGCAACTCGGCATGTACCGCCTCATCGGTCTCGCCGAGGTCGTCTGACGCCACGTAGCGTTGTATCAGGTCGGGTCGCCCGATACTTTCACAGAAGCGCTCCCAGAACTTGGGTTTGAGGGCCTGAAAATAGAGCTGTTTGTCATCCGCAGTGGCGTAGCAATACAGGCGCGGCCAGCAGGCCTGTTTCCTGCGGCTGTTGAGAAAGCCCTCCCGGTCGTGGAGCAGGTGCGGATTCAGGGCCTTGTTGACCCCCTCCGGCAACCAGTGCGCTGCAGCTTCCGCCCCCGACACTTCCACCGCGGCCCCCGCCCCGGTGCGCTGAGCCTGCGACAAGGCCGCCAGCACACCCAGGGCGGCGTACAGCCCCATGGCATGCATGCCTATTGCCGTCCAGTCGGTGCTGGCACGCTGTTCGGGCGTCAGGGCGTAGGGGTTAAGGCGAGACAGCCCGGCGAAGGCATCAAAATAGGGACCATGTGAACCGAATTCGGCATAGGGTCCGCTGCTGCCAAGTCCGGACAGGGAGCAAAACACAAGCCGCGGATTGCCCGTACGCAGCACCTCGTAACCCAGGCCCAAACGTTCCAGCGCCCCCGCCTTCATGCCCTCTATGACGATGTCCGCGGACTGTGCCAGACGCCGAAAAATAGCCTTGCCTTCGGGCTGGCGAAGGTCCAGGCCGAGACTCTTCTTACCCCGGTTCCAGCGCAGGTGCAAAAAGCTGGTTCCGGTGGGCGAGCCGATGGCGGGAGTACCGCTGTCCCGGTTGGGATCACCCTGCTGCCCTTCGATCTTGATGACCTCCGCACCCATGTCGGCAAGATAGCCACCCAGACTGGAAGGGCCGAGCTGCGCCAGTTCCAGTACGCGGATGCCCCGCAAAAAATCGTAGCCCGCCATCGCGCTGTAACCTCCCCTCTTATTGCTCGTCGAAGATAGCGATTCAGGATAAGTCTGCGATATCCCTGTCCAGCTGTCGGTAGAGGTGCTGGCAGGGCTGTTCATTGCGCCCGTAGAGGAAGTCGCCCTCGCTGTTGATCTCCGCGTTTTCCTGAATCCACAGCTCCATCGGCCAGTCTTCGTTCATCGCTGCGTTTTCCAGAATCTCCCAGCTTTTGCTAATCCGGCGTTCCATTTCCAGATCGAGGATGTCCGGATTGACGAAAAAACGAATACTGATATCGCAATGGGAGGGGCTTTCGGTAGAGGGCCAGACGGTCCAGAACTCAATATGTTCAGGCGCCGCGATCATCATCGAATTGGGATAGAGCACCAGATTCGAAGCCACGTACTTGGTACTCGCCGCATTGACCTCTCCGGCGATCGCCAGCTTTTCGAACTTCTTGCGGACACCAAAATGCTGGCCGTGGCGGCCGTAGCCCCGCCAGGCACTGAGATTGGTCGAAACAAGCTTGCCAACGCCCTCCGGGTGCAGAAACTGCGGGTGCAGGATATCGATGGCACCGTCCAGCACCAGCTTCCAGTTGATTCGTATTGGAAAGCGCTTTTCCAGGAAAATCGTCGCCCTGTCCAGTTGCCAGGGCGCCATCTGGGCATCGACCTCGGGGCCAAGGTAATCCTCCAGCGAGCGTCCGGTATTGTTGGAAAAATCCACAAAGATCAGGCCGTGTCTCTCCTGTGCCTTGTAGGCCTTCAAACCGAGGCATTTGGTGTCAATCTCGCCAAAGAACTCTCCATAGGGAACTGACTTCAGTTCACCTTCGTCACGGTCGTAGGACCAGCCGTGGTACTGGCACATGAACAGGCGACGGGAGCCAGACTCCCGCGTTTCCACCCGACCACCCCGGTGGGAGCACATGTTCAGGTAGGCCGCCACGGAGCCGTTGCTGCGACGGACAATGATAAGCGGCTTGCCCAGTACCGTGCGGGTGACGAAGTTGCCCGGATCGGGCAGTTCCGAGCGATGTGCCACAACCAGCGGCATGCTGTTCAGTACCGCCAGTTCCTGCCGCAGGCGCTGCTCGCTCACAAAGTGACTCCTGGGCACCCACAGGTCTTCCTTTGCAAGGTCGGTGGTATGGTTGCGTGCGTGTTCCGTCAGCCTTGTCATGATGGCGGGATCGATATCGATATTCTTCTTGATCTGCTCAGTGCTCATTTGCTTCTCTCCGACACGTGAATCGTATCGCTGCCCGGCCGGCAGCTGTTGGCTGGGGGTACAATCGCCGTTTGTAATTTACAATTTAACAAAGTATATATTGTAAACTCCTGTCAACGACAATAAGCGACTAAGAGGTGGAGCTTTTATACCCCAGGACAGTAGCGGTAAAGGCGTCCTCACTCCACATAATCTATTGATATTAGTTTTAATTCACGTAAGATGAAATACCTGCGGCCCATCAATCCTTCACAATAATGAAGACGCACGCCATGAATAGTACCGCTCCCCTTCATCACCTTCGCGTTCTGGAACTCTCCGGCGGCAAAACCGACATGTGCGCCCGCCTGCTGGCCGATCTCGGTGCCGACGTGGTGCTGGTGGAACCCGCCACCGGCTCACCCGCCCGCCAGCGCGGCCCGCACCACGCCGGCCACAGCCTGTACTTCGCGGCCCACAATGCCAACAAGCGCAGCGTGAAAATGGATCTTGAAAACGCGGCGGAGCGGACCCGGTTCACCGAGCTCGCAGCGCGCGCCGACGTTCTCGTAAACTCGCTCGGCCCCGCTACGCTGACAGGCCTGGGCCTATCCCTGGAAGCCCTGACTGCAGAGGCTCCCGGGCTCATTGTGCTGTCGATCTCGGATTTTGGCCTGAGCGGGCCCTACAGTGACTACCGGGCGTCGAACGCGGTGCATATGGCGCTGGGCGGGGTGCTGGCACGCTCCGGTATCAAGGGCCGCGATCCCTTGCTGCCCCCCGGAGAAATGGCCGAGGAGGCGG
>JBKDZQ010000743.1:0-3043 GCA_047971325.1 Parahaliea sp. | reverse complement strand
CTGGCCCGCTTGCTCTACACTCGCGCCGATGATTTGCCGGCGGGTCAGTCGCGGCCGGGTTGCAACAGCGTTCATCTCAATCGCTGCCCCCTGCTGGTCACGGCGAAAATGGCGAGCCCGGAAGTGGCGGCGCGCATCGGTCTGGATGGCGATATCTGCCGCGCCAACCTGGCCGCGCTGCGGGCACAGCGTGAGGCCGACCCGCAGGCGCTGTCCAGTCAGAGCTTCCCCTTCGACGATGCGCGCCTGCCGGAGATGTTATTCCGCTACCGCGCGCGCAACTTTCCCGCGTCGCTGTCCCCGGCGGAGCGGGCCCAGTGGGAGGAATTTCGTTTCCAGTGCCTCACGGAGCCGGAAGCGGGCGCCAGCCTGTGCATGGAACAGTACCAGGCGGAGATCCCGCATCTGCTTGCCGCTGGCGACCTGACGGCCGACCAGCAACAGGTACTGCAGGACTTGCTTGACTACGGTGACGTGTTGCTGGGTTGAGTTTGTGCGGGGCGGCCGGTGACCAGGCGGCTTTTACATAAAGTACGGCTTGTCGCCGTCGGTATTGGGTTTGTTGACGCCCAGGTTGGCGCCAACGTGCAGGTCCGGCGACCTGATGATCTTGGTGATCAGATCGCCCACGCTCTTGCGTGATACCACAGTGCCCCGGAATGGCTCGTTGCGGCGAGTCAGTTCGTAGTCCACTGCGTCCTCGTTGGTCAGCCAGGCGGGGCGCAGAAGGGTATAGTCGAGACCCGAAGCCTCGATGGCATCGGCTGCACGGCGGTAGGGTTTGAGATCCTCGCCGATGGTAGCCTGGTTCCACTCGCCGAATTTGCCGGGAACCTCCTCATAGATGCCCAGCGACAGGACGAAGATCAGGCGCTTTACTCCCGCTGCCTGCATGGCGCGGATGATTGTTTCGGCCTGCCTGTCCAGGTCTTCGCCGATCAGGTTGGCATAGACGATGTCCTGCCCGGCCATCGCCTCGTCGAGCGGCGTTTTTTCCAGGACATTGCCGGCGACGCCCCTGGCGTTTGCCGGCACATTGTCGCCCAGCTTGCCGGGGTTGCGCACCATGAGGGTCTGGGTGAGGGTGCTCTGGTCGCCCAGGGTCTTGACCACCTATTGAGCGATCTGACCGCTGGCGCCGAGGATGAGAATCTTGTTCATGAGAAGCGTCCTTTTTTCATGCTTATGCAGAGACCGTAAGCGGTCCACGAACGACGTACTACACAGCGCGAGCTATTTCCCTTACGCTGGTCACCTCTAGATTCCAGGGCAGCAACGCTTCGAACTGCTCCACGCTTTCTGCCCTGGGAAGCTCTTTAAAAATGTATTTCAGGTACGCATACGGCTCGTGGCCATGAAGCTTGCAGGTTTCAATAAGGCTGTAAAACCGAGCATTCGCTTGCGCACCTTCCGGCGTATCGGCAAATAGATAATTCCGCCTTCCGATGGCCAGTGGCCTGATCGCGCGTTCGTCGCTGTTATTGTCAATTTCCAGATAGCCTTCTTCACAATAACGCATTAGCTTCGGCCACTGATTGAGTGCGTAACGAATGGCTTTACCCAGCGGTGATTTTGGTAACACCGCCGGCTGTTGCTCATCCAACCACTGCTTAAACTCGGCCAGAACTGGCCCGGCCTTTTCTTGCCGAATCGCTTTACGCTCTTCATCCCCGAGTGTCTTGCAGTAGGCTTCTATTTCATATAGCCGTTTGATATAACCGATGGCGATCGCCGCCTTCGTCCGCTGCTGCTTTTCCTTGCTGGCGCTGACTGCCAGGGCATCCTTGAATTTGCGGCGGCAATGGGCCATACAGCCCACCAGCGTCACCCCATGGGATGCCAGTACACCATAAGCGGAGTAGCCGTCACACTGAACGTAGCCCTGATAGTCCGCCATCAGCCGAAGTGCCACATCGCCCGAGCGGTTGGGGCTGTAATCAAACAGCACCACATGGCGTCTGGCGCCGCCGCCCCGGCGCACCCAGATATACGATAGTTGCTGCGCCTTGCGGCCCGCCTCTTTCAGCACCTGGTGGGGTGTTTCATCACATTGAATGACGGGGCCGGCCCGGATCAGGTCTTCCATCAGATTAAGGAGTGGCACAACCAGATTCGATAACTGAATAACCCAGCGGGCCAGGGTATTGCGCGGTATCGTAATACCCACCCGCGCCAACTGTTTTTCCTGGCGATGAAGTGGTACTGCATCGACATATTTAGTGGTTATCAGGTGGGCTAACAGACCGGCTGCCGCATTGGTTTTGGGTAGTGGCTGAGGCGGCTTTTTTGCCAACACCATCTGCTGGCAGCAGGCGCAGGTATATTGATGTTCCGAGTGCTGGATGACGATCACTCGGGCAGGAATATACTCGTATTGCTCACTGACTTTGGTAGAGACGGGTGTTAGCTGGCCACCGCAATCACAGGCCTGATCAGCTTCGCTGAGCTCGTATTCAATCCGGTGCCGTTCCAGCGAGTCATCCAGTTTTTTACGTTTGCCACGACGCTTGCGTTCAAAGCTGATGGTAACGGCATCAGCATCAGCATCAGCATCAGACGCATCAGCCGGCGGTTCGGAGGGCGCATCAGCGCCAAAGAGTGCCAACTGGTCAGCACTGAGTTTTTCTGACTTGGTGCCAAATTGCCGGGTGACCAGATAGCGCACCTGATGTTCCAGGGCGTTAATACGCTCCTGTTGCTGGACAACCAGATCAAGCAGTTGTTCTTTGGTCAATTGCGCCACGGTCATGGCGCTGTATTTTAAAGTGAATGCGTTTCAGTCGCCAGCCTTTCAGGCAGCCTTGTCGATTTTTAATGGCTCGTGCGGTTTAAAACGATCGATATCGTAACCATCCAGGTACAGGTTCAGATCCTTGATACCCAGTACCCGGATCTGATCGCCTTGCAATTTCGGAAAACGCTGTTTCTCAAGGCGCTTGTACCACACGAGAAAACCGTTTTTATCCCATGCCAGTATTTTCAATTTATCCCGGCGCTTGTTGGTGAACACAAACAGGCTTTTGGCAAACGGACTGAGCGCCAT
>JBKDZQ010000742.1:0-2410 GCA_047971325.1 Parahaliea sp. | reverse complement strand
AGAAACAGGGTCTTGCGGTCGCGAAGCAGCTCCACAAGCTCCTTCCTGGCGACAGTCCACAGTGCCTTCATGCCAGTTGCTCCTCGAGATGGGCCAGGCGCACGAAGACGTCTTCCAGGTCAGTCAGACCGGTCAGCTGGCGCAGTTCGTCCGGCGAACCCGTGGCGCAGACCTTACCGTTGGCAATCACCACGATGCGATCACAAAGGGCCGCGACCTCCTGCATGATATGACTGGAGAAAATGATGCAGCGGCCCTCGTCGCGCACTTGGCGCAGAAAAGCACGCAGGCTGCGCGTGGTCATCACGTCCAGGCCATTGGTGGGTTCGTCGAGCACGATATTGCGCGGATTGTGGATCAGGGCGCGGGCGATGGCGGTCTTGGTCCGCTGGCCCTGGGAAAAGACCTCCGCGGGCCGGTCGAGGAAATCCTCCATGGCCAGGGCGCTGGCCAGTGCCGCGCCCTGCCGGCGGATAGTGTTCGGGTCGAGGCCCTGCAATTCGCCGAAGTAGGCGATGTTTTCCCGCGCGGTCAGCCGTTTATAGAGGCCGCGGGCATCGGGCAGGACACCCAGGTGCCGCAGGGCGATACAGGGATTTTCCTGTACATCCAGGCCGTCGACATCAATGTGGCCCCGGTCGGGCTTCATCAGCGTGCTGAGCATGCGCAGGGTGGTGGTTTTGCCGGCGCCGTTAGGACCGAGCAGGCCGGTAATCTCACCATCGCGCGCGCTAAAACTCACACCGCGCACCGCCTGTACCTCACCGTTGGCGGATTTGAAGTGCTTGTGCAGGTCGTTGATGCGGATCATCTCAGGGCTCCCATCCGTAGTTGCCGGCAAAAGGCGGGCGCGCGCTCAGTTGATTCAGGCAAGTAGCGTCCAGCGATGCCGCGTCCGCCGTTTCGATAAAGCGCGCAAACAGTTTGGGCATGCAGCCGGCACCAAGTACGCTGTGACCCCGGCCGGGCAGCACCAGGTGGCGACCCGCGCTCAGGTGCCGGATCACCTCTTCGCCGTAGCGGGGTGGCGTTACCGGGTCGTACTCGCCGCTGATTGCCAGCACCGGAAGGTCACCCGTCAGGGGGTTGCGGAAATCCGCCGCGCGCTGACCCTTCGGCCAGTCCGCGCAACTGGCCTGGCTGATGGTGATGAATTGCGTGCCGAGCACCGTGCCGCTATCCCCGCTGTCGCTGCGGAATTCTCCGGCGTCCTCGCTGCAGGTCACCGACAGGCTCATGCCTGCGGCCAGTATGTCGCCGAGCTCGGAGGAGAGCATGCGCGACTGGGCCAGCAGGCTGTCGTAGCGCTGTTGCGCGGCTTCGTGCAGCAGCAGCGGCAGGGTCGCCGCCATTTCCGGCTGATAGGCGTACATGCGCAGCAGGCCGGCCAGATGGCCAAAATGGGGGGTTTCCTCGTGCCACTCGCCGGAAACCGGGTCGCGGTAGCGCACTGGAGCGATGTCACCGGCCCACAGGCGCTCGCGCACCAGTGTAAGATGCTGGCGCGGGTCGCCGAGATGGTTGCCGCAGGCGCTGTCCTGACGACAGCGGGCGAACAGCGCATCCAAAGCCTGCTCCAGGTTACGGGCGTGGTCCTGGCCCAGCACCAGCGAATTGGGTACCACGGAATCGAGCACCAGGCTACGGGTGTGCTGTGGGTAGCGTGCCGCGTACTGCTGGGCGACACGGGTGCCGTAGGAAATACCCACCAGGTTGAGGCGATCCACAGCGAGCTGCTGGCGCACGTGGTCGAGGTCGCGGATGAGATTGCCGGTCGTGTAGAAACGCAGATCGGCCTTGCCAGACAGGCTGTCGCGGCAGCGCCGGGCCATTGCCCGAGTGGTCTCCGGGGTCTGTCGGGCGGGGTTGGCAAACAGGGTGTCGTCGTCGGCCAGTTCACAGTGCAGCGGATTAGAGCCACCGGTACCGCGTGCGTCCAACAGCAGCACATGGCGATTGCGCTGCACATCGCTGAAAGCCGCCTGTACGGTGGGGTAGCTTTCCAGCGCGGCTTGTCCGGGCCCCCCGGCGATCATGACCACGGGGTCCTCCTGGGGCACGCCGTTGGCCGGCAGCAGGGCCAGGGCCAGGGCAATACGGCGACCCTCTGGGGCGTCGTAGTTCTCGGGTACCTCCAGGCTGGCGCAGTGTGCCTCCACGTTCTGGCCGGCCGCGCCGCGCAGGGCACTGGGCTCAAAGGAGATCTGGCCGTAGAGCAGTTGTCCACTGGCGTCGGCGCGCGGGCCTTTCGAGCGCGCGGTACTGTCGCCGCAGGCGCTAAGGCCGGTGGCCAGGCAGATAGCAAGGGTCGGCAGTACCCGCCACGGCAATACTGGTTTCATATCGGTGTCTCCGGTACGGGCCTTGCTGGGTCGGGTGCCAGGTGGACGGCGGGGAGAGCGGGATGGTA
>JBKDZQ010000741.1:0-3800 GCA_047971325.1 Parahaliea sp. | reverse complement strand
GTCCGGGTCGGAGTGGTTCATGCCGCGAATGGAGAACATCGGCACGTTCGGCACCAAGCCCTCTGTCTGCATGATGATGTTGGGCGCGATACCGTTGATGGAGGTGATATCGGTGCCACCGACCCGCTCCACCATGTCGCCGGTGAAGGCGGCCATGGAGATCGGCACATCCTGGATACTCTCTTCACGCTTCTGGGCGGTTACCACAACTTCTTCCAGTTGGGTTAGGCCCTGGGCCAGAACCTGACTGGACTGCGCTGCCAACACCGCTGCGGCCAGCAAACCAAGCGGGAAAGTACTACGGGTTATAATAGATAGAGCCACAAGGCCACTCCCTCTGATTATGGACATCAAATACTTATCAAAACGACACTCAGTCCTCACCGGCTGGAACAGATAACCCGGTGAAATCTGGCTTGGCCAAAATACTTTTAATAAGGATTAAATGTCAAGCGTGGTTTGCCGGTACAACTACCACTTTAGGTCCAGGTCGCCGCCAACCCGGGTTATCGGCGGGCACAAGCTCACTTGTTGAGAAAGTTCAGCGGCAGGCCCGGTACCGGCCACGCCATCGACGCCAGGCGGCCAAGCCCGGAGAGGGTAATATAGGCTGTGCGCAAAGCCTCGCCGCCGAAACAGATATTGGTGGTGGCGATGTCGCCGGTCGGAAAGTGGTCCAGCAGCCTGCCATCCGGCGCGAACCAGTTGATACCGCCGTTGAGGATGGTGGCCACGCAAAGATTGCCCTCGCTGTCCACCGCCATGGAATCGAAGTGCTGCAGACCCTCGGGGCTCGCCAGGCAGGTGCCGGGGGCGTGACCACCGTCCAGTGCCAGCACCCCGGGGGCGGCGATGGGGTAGGACCACAGGCGTCCACCACCGGTATCGGCCACGTACAGCGTGTGTTCGTCTGGCGACAGGCCGATGCCGTTGGGGGTGTCCACCGGAAACAGCGCCTCGCGGATGGCGCTGCCATCGGGTAGCGCGTAGTAGACCGCACCACGGTCCTGCTGGCGACCGTAGCGCTGGCCGAGGTCGGTGAACCAGAAGCCACCCTGGCGATCAAAGACGATGTCGTTCGGTCCGTTCAGGGGCACACCCTCGCAGTGCGTATAGAGCGTGCTGAACGCCCCACTGGCGAGGTCGACGCGCTGGATGCTGCCGCCGCGGTAATCCTGGGCCCGCCCCAGCGGGTAGGGCGCCCCTGCCACCTCGCCCCAGCTGAATCCGCCGTTATTGCAGACGTAGACCGCGCCGTCCGGGCCAATGGCGGCACCGTTGGGCCCGCCGCCAAGCTCGGCCACCACTTCCACCGCCCCGCCGGGCGTCACCCGCGACAGCGTGCCCCGCTGGATTTCCACCAGCACGATGGAACCGTCGTCCAGGGCGATGGGGCCCTCGGGAAACTGCAGGCCACTGGCAATTTCGGTCAGCATCGGTCGCGCTCCTCCAAATTTTAATGTGTGCTTATACCACGCCGTCCGCACGCAGGCGCGCCACCTCATCCGCACTGAGGCCGAGAATGTCCTGCAGCACTTCCGTGTTGTGACTGCCCACTTCCAGGCCGGGCCAGTCAGTGCGACCCGGGGTGTCCTCCAGCTTGGGCAGGATGGCGGGAATCTGCAGCGGGCGGCCGTCGATCTCCACCTGCTCGAACATGCCGCGGGCGTTGAAGTGGGGGTCGTTCAGCTGGTCCTGCACGTTGTACACCAGCCCCACCGGCACCCGCTCGGCCTCGAGCTTCTCCACCACCTGTGCCGCGGTGTGGGCGGCGCACCAGTCCGCCAGCGCACGGTCGATGACCTGCACGTGGCGCACCCGGCCCTCGTTGTCGGCCATCTCCGGATTGCCAGCCATCTCCGGATGCCCGGCGGCAGTCATCAGACGCTTGAAGATGGAGTCGCCGTTGCCGCCGATGATGACGAACTTGCCGTCACCACAAGTATAGGTGTTGGTGGGCACGATACCGGTGAGGGTGGTACCCGCCGCCTCCCGGATCACCCCGGCGCCGGAGAACTCCGGCACCACCACCTCCATGAGGTTGAACATGGACTCGTACAGGGCCACATCCTCCACCTGGCCTTCGCCGCTGCCGCGCAGGCGCCGCAGCAGCGCCAGGCAGATACCGAGGGCGGCGTGGATGGCGGCGATGGTATCGCCGGTGCTGAGGTTGGGGCGCACCGGCGGGTCGCCGGGAAAGCCGTTGACATAACGAAAGCCGCTGACGCCCTCGGTCACCGAGGCATAGCCGGGTTTGGCGGCGTAGGGGCCTGTCTGACCATAGCCGGAAATACGCGCGTAGACCACCTTGGGGTTGACCGCCTTGATCGCCTCCGGCCCCATGCCCCACTCCTCGACCACCCCGGGGCGAAAATTCTCCACCACCACGTCGGCGCTCGCCATCAGTGTGCGGGCCAGCTCCCGCCCCTGTTCCGACTTCAGGTCCAGGGTTACGCTTTTCTTGTTGCGGCCCAGGCTGCGGTACCACAACGAGGTGCCATTCTCGACCACGCGCCAACCACGAATAGGATCGCCGGCACCCGGTGGCTCGATCTTGATCACTTCAGCGCCGAAATAACCGAGGATGGTGCCGGTAAAGGGGCCAGCCAGCAACTGACCCAGCTCGATCACCCGGATACCGTCAAGGGGACGCGCCTGTTTGTCCATCATGGATAATGCCTCCGATAATCCACCGTCGCCCCCGGAGGGACGACACCTGATTTTACTGCTATCAATATAACCCAACCCAAGCGACCTGCACGGCCTGGCGCGCAAAAGCCACTATTCAAAGCTATAACTGAGCGTCACGCCCCAGGTTCTGGGTGGGAACCAGAAGCGCTGGTTGAAGAAGTTGGCGGTGGGGGTCACCCCGGACACTTCCTCCTTGTCACTCAGGTTCTTGCCCCACAGGGAGGCGCGCAGGGTACCGCTGGCGCTAAACCAGGTGATGTTGCCGTCCCAGTAGCCAAAGTCGCCGGTTTTGGCCGCCGGGTGGTTGAGAGTAGCGTCGGAGAAGTATTCGTCGCTGTAGGCGTAGGACAGCAGGAAGGTCATCTCGCCCATGCCCTCGGGCAGCGGCTGGTCGTACTCGGCGCTGATGAAGTAGTTGTATCTGGGCGCCCGGCTCAGCTCCAGGCTGGAGTGATCTTCTTCCACCAGATAGGAGCCATTGCCCAGATCGGTAACCGCACCACAGCGTGACACCGGCGCCCGGGTGTAGGTGGTCGCGCCATCCAGATCGGCGCAGAATTCGTCGTACTCGGCGTCGAGGTAACCGGCATTCACCGTCAGTACCAGGCGCTCGTGCAGCTGCACACTTATATCCAGCTCGACGCCCTGGGTAGTGGCTTCACCGACATTGAGGTTTATCGTTTCCTGGCCAGTCACGTTTTCACTGGGCATGAACACGCCGAACTGCATGTTCTCGTAATTGGCCCAGAACAGGGCCACGTTGACCCGCAGACGCCCATCCCACCAGTCGGACTTCAATCCCGCCTCGTAGGAAATGGCCTCCTCATCGTCAGTGGGCAGGGCTGTGAGCGGTGAATTGGCGCGGGCACCAAACTCCCCGGCCTTGAAGCCAGAGGCCATCTGGGCGTAGATCATGGCGTGGTCCAGCAACTGGTAGTCTATTGCCAGCTTGTAATCAATCTGGTCGGTATCGAGGTCGCTGCTGATATCGTCCGACAGCTCCTGGCGGGCGACGGTCCGGGCCTGCTCGTAGCTGTAGTGCGTCGACGGGTCCCAGGTGATGCTGGGGGTGGAAATGGCCGGGTCGCGATAGAAGTCCTTGCTTTCGT
>JBKDZQ010000740.1:0-2913 GCA_047971325.1 Parahaliea sp. | reverse complement strand
GGCCCTGGGCCAATGCTGGCAATTTCAATGATTCGAACACCGTGAAGGGGGCCGGCCATAGTCAATAATCCTCGTTTGTTCGATACAATTGTTGTGGCAGCCAGGACTTGGCTCAGGTGCTTGTTACCCGGCCGTTGGTGCGCCTGTACGTCTTAACAATACCATTGCCGCTAGTCTACGCCGGTCAATACGGATTCGCGCCGCTCAAAAGAACTATATTGATTTGATGTTCGAACAGCTAAGACGCCAACAGCGTGCTGCCAGCATCGCATCTCCGCCCCCCTAAGGAGCCTCTTAAAAACTCTCAGCCTATTGCATAATTTACCGAACCCCACCATTTGAGCTGTCGCCATGAGCCAGATGACTTTCGCCGAAGCGGAGTACGCTAACAAGAAGCGCAAGACACGCCGCAAGGTGTTTCTGGAGCGCATGGAAGGGCTGATTCCGCGGAAGCAGCTGGAGAAGAAGGTCGCCCGTTATTACGCCAACGGTAGCGGCGGTCGACCGTCGTACCCACTGTCGACCATGTTGCGGGTCCATTGCCTGCAGTTGTTTTACAACCTCAGTGACCCGGTGATGGAGGACGCGTTGTACGAGGTGGAATCGATGCGAAACTTTGCGGGCCCGCACCTGGACCGCATTCCGGATGAGACGACCATTTTCAATTTTCGTCACCTGTTGGAGCGGCATGAATTGGGCAAGAAGCTGTTTCGCGAGATCAACAAGCACTTGGAGGAGTAGGGGCTGATGTTGCGCGAGGGCATGATCGTGGATGCCACGATCATCGCCGCCCCGAGTTCGATCAAGAACGAGAAGAAGGAGCGCGATCCCGAGATGCATCAGGTAAAGAAAGGAAATGAATGGCATTTCGGGATGAAGATGCACATTGGCGTGGATGACGCTCTGGGGCTGATTCACAGTCTCGAGACGACGGCGGCCAACGCAGCCGATATTAATCTGCGGGCAAGTTGCTGCACGGCGATGAAAAGATGGTGTGGGGTGACGCGGGCTACCAGGGGATCCACAAGCACAAGGAGCACAGCCGGCGGGCAGTCGGTTGGCGAATAGCGATGCGTCCCGGCAAGCGGGGAGACGCCGCCGCTCAGGCCGACGACACCGCCGAGCAGCACGAGGCCACCGCAACGGCGATAACAGAGTATTTGCCGATTAGCCCATTGACGATACGCTTCATAGCACAGAGTCTCCCTGTTCATTATTGACCGCCAGCATTCACCACTGGTGTTCTTTCTTCTTTGTTCTTTATTCATCGTTCAGCCATCGCCAGCGGCTTGCATCGCCATGGCGCCCACACGGTGACAGGCTGCAGCGTGTAACAAGAACATGTTTTTCCAGCCGTCGCACCCCTCGTCATGGGCGCGTAGGCGGGGTGCCCCATGGCCTGGCAACAGCCGCCGCAAAGCCCCCTCCCTGGCCATCCATTTGGTGTGGTGATATCCCCGCTCCTTTCGCCTAACTTGAATATTCATCGAGGCCGCCGGCGTCGGCGAACCGACGACAAGCCTGAATGTATCGTTTAAAGAGATAAAAGCGCGGGAGATATCGTGTGACAGAGCCACTGGTGCGTTGCGGCGAGCTGACAAGAACCCTGCGCGAGGCCTCGGAAAGAGCGGCGCGACTCGCCTCTGGACTGCGGGAACTGGGCCTGGCGCACAACGAGCGCTGTGCCATCATGATGCGCAATGAACCGTCCTTCATCGAGGCGAGCCTTGCCGCCACGCTGCTCGGCGCGGCTCCCGTTCCAATCAACTGGCACTGGACCGGGTCCGATCTCGGACATCTGCTTCGTGACAGCGGGGCGAAAGTTGTCATTGTCCATACCGACCTTCTGGGGGCGGTCGAGGCCCAGGCACCGGCGGGCACGGTCATCGTTGAAGCCGGCGTGCCGGAACCCGTCGTCGAGTCCTATCGCCTGAGCCGGGTGCCGCTCACCCCGACAGGGAGGCACGCTTCGCTGGAGGCGCTGATTGCGCAGAACGATCCTGTCACCCAAGCCAATACCACACCATCCATAGGGGTCATTTACACATCAGGCACCACAGGATTGCCCAAGGGCGTATTGCGCGATCCCATCGCCCCCGAGAACGTCGACAGGATTCTGGACACCATGAGGGGCCTGCTGAAAATAAACTCGGGAACGCGCATCCTGCTACCCGCACCACTCTATCATGCGGCCCCCAATGCCAACGCCATGTTTGCCGTCGCGCTGGGCGCCGACCTGACCATCATGCCCAAGTTCGAAGCGGAGGAATTTCTGCGCCTGGTCCAGGATCTTCGCATCGAGAGCGTGCAGATGGTGCCGACCATGTTTCACCGGCTGTTGCAGTTGCCGCGGGAAACTCGCGACGCCTACAACCTTTCGTCGCTGAAGGCTGTGGTGCACGCCGCAGCGCCCTGCCCAGCCAAGACCAAACAGGCAATGATCGACTGGTTCGGCCCGATCATTCACGAATACTATGGCGGCACAGAAACCAGCATCCTGGTGTCCTGTGACAGTACCGAGGCACTCGCGCATCCCGGAACCGTGGGCAAGCCGGTGTTTGGGCCGACATTCGCATTCTCAACGAGGATGGCAAGGTGCTTCCGATAGGTTCACCAGGCATCATCTACGGCAAACCGATGGACGGCTGGCCGGACTTCACCTATATCGGCCTTGAAGAAAAGCGCCGCGAAATCGACCGCGAAGGTTATATTACCGTCGGCGATATCGGCCACCTCGATGGGGATGGTTTTCTCTACCTGAGCGATCGTATCAACGACATGGTGATTTCCGGCGGGGTGAATATTTATCCGGTGGAGATCGAAAAGTGCCCGCAAGGACTCGAAGGCGTAGCCGATGTGGCCGTCTTCGGCATACCGGATCCGGAATATGGAGAATCGCTTGCAACACACATC
>JBKDZQ010000739.1:0-4754 GCA_047971325.1 Parahaliea sp. | reverse complement strand
GCGGCCTACACCCTCGCCGCCGACGTGGCCTACATCTTCATTCGCGCTGAGTACCTCAAGGCCGAGCGCCTGCTGCGCGAAGCCATCCGCGACTGCTACCACAAGGGCTACCTGGGGGAGAACATCCTCGGCTCCGGATACCACCTGGATCTGCACGTGCACGCCAGCGCCGGGCGCTATATCTGCGGCGAGGAAACCGCGCTGATCAGCTCCCTGGAAGGCAAGCGCGCCAATCCCCGGGCCAAGCCGCCCTTCCCCCAGTTCAGCGGCCTGTGGGGGCGCCCCACCATCGTCAACAACGTGGAAACCCTGTGCAACGTGCCGCACATCATCGAGCGCGGCGCCCGATGGTTCCAGGACCTGGGCCTCACCGAGGACGCCGGCACCAAGCTCTACGGGGTCAGCGGCCAGGTCAACAACCCGGGCTGCTGGGAACTGCCCATGGGCACCCCCATCCGCGACATTCTCGAGGGCTGCGCCGGTGGCATGCGCGCGGGCTACCGCTTCCGCGGCCTGCTGCCGGGGGGCGGCTCCACCGACTTCCTCGTCGAGGAGCACCTGGACCTGGCCATGGACTACGGCACCATCGGCAAGGCCGGCAGCCGCATGGGCACCGGCACCATGATCGTACTCGACGACCGCACCTGCCCGGTGGGTTTCGTCCACAATCTGGTGGCATTCTTCGCCCGGGAATCCTGCGGCTTCTGCACCCCCTGCCGCGACGGCCTGCCCTGGTCGGCCCAGGTACTGGAGGACATCGAGTCCGGCCGCGGCCTGCCCGAAGACCTGGACACCCTGGCCATGCAGGTGAACTTCATCGGCACCCCGGGCAACACCCACTGCGCCCTGGCCCCCGGTGCCATGGAACCCCTGGCCAGTGGCCTGAAGTACTTCCGCGAGGATTTCCAGCGCCACATCGATGGCCACGCCTGCCCCTGGTGCGACGGCGCTGGTGGCACCAGTGACAAGGGGGCGCAGCAATGAAAATTCACATCGACGGAATGGAGTACGAGGCCGGTGCCGGCCACAACCTGCTCGAGACCTGTCTGGGGCTCGGCCTGGACCTGCCCTACTTCTGCTGGCACCCGGCCATGGGCTCGGTGGGTGCCTGCCGCCAGTGCGCCCTGCTCCAGTACCCGGATGAAGAGACCGAGCGCGCCGGCCGCGGACGCCTGGTGATGGCCTGCATGACCCCGGTGACCGAAGGCGCCCGCTTCTCGCTGGCGGGCGAGGCGGCGCAGCGCTTCCGCCGGGGCATCATCGAAACGCTAATGCTCAACCATCCCCACGACTGCCCGGTCTGCGCCGAGGGCGGCGAGTGCCACCTGCAGGACATGACGGTGATGGCCGGCCACCGCGACCGGCGCTACCGCGGCAACAAGAACACCTACCGCAACCAGTACCTGGGGCCGCTGGTACACCACGAGATGAACCGCTGCATCACCTGCTACCGCTGTACCCGCTACTACCGGGACTACGCCGGGGGCGAGGACCTGGCCGCCCAGGCCTGCCACGACCACATTTTCTTCGGCCGCCAGCGGGACGGGGTACTGGAGAGCGAGTTCGCCGGCAACCTGGTGGAGGTCTGCCCCACCGGCGTGTTCACCGACAAAACCCTGGTACACGACTACACCCGCAAGTGGGATCTGCAGTCGGCGCCCTCGGTGTGCACGGGCTGCGCGGTGGGCTGCAACACCCTGCCCGGCGAGCGCTACGGACGCCTGAAACGGGTGCACAACCGTTTCAACGCAGAGGTCAACGGCTACTTCCTGTGCGACCGGGGCCGTTTCGGCGCCACCTGGGTCAACGACGAGCGCCGGCTGCGCCAGCCGGGCCTGCGCGGGGAGGACGGGCGCTACAGCGCCATCGACCACCACACCGCCCTGCGGCATATGGTGCGCGCGATCAAGGGGCACCGGGTGGCGGCCGTCGGCTCGCCGCAGGGCTCGGTGGAGGCAAACTACCTGCTGCGCCTGATGGTCGGGCCGGAAAACTTCTGCCCGGGTGCCGCTGCCCTACAGCAGTCGCTGGTGAACGAGGCGCTGTCGCTGACCCGGCGCAGCGCAGCGCCGCCGCCGGACATCGCCACCATCGAGCGTGCCGATGCCGTCTTGGTGCTGGGCGAGGACCTGACCAACACCGCGCCACGCATCGCCCTGGCCCTGCGCCAGAGCGTGCGCAATCGCGGTTTCGCCCTGGCCGCCGGCATCGGCCTGCTGGACTGGCAGGACGCCGCCATCCGCAACCTGGCCCAGGACCAGCGCAGCCCGCTGTTCATCGCCACCGTCGCCGCCACCCGGCTGGACGATATCGCCCAGCGCCGGTTCAGCCTCGCGCCGGCGGATATCGCCCGGCTGGGACTGGCGGTGGCCGACACCCTGGCCGGTGCCGCGCCGGCGGACGACGCCATCGGGGAGTCGGCACGGGAGATCAGTCGGGCCTTCGAGGGCTGCCAGCGCCTGCTGGTGGTGTCCGGCACCAGCTGTGGCGACGCCACCGTGATGCAGGCCGCCGCGCTGGTCGCCGAAGCCTTCCGCAATACCGGGCGGGAGGCCCTGCTGAGCCTGGTGGTCCCCGAAGCCAACAGCCTGGGCCAGGCCCTGCTGTGCGAAGGCGCGGACGCACCCGACCTCGAACAACTGGCCCGGCGCGCCGCTGGCGGCGAACTCGACACGCTGCTGGTGCTGGAGAACGATCTCCACCAGCGCGCCGCGCCGGAAACCGTGCAGTGCCTGCTGGAGCACTGCCAGCAGCTCATCGTACTCGACGCCCTGGACACCGCCACCACCTCCGCCAGCCAGCTCGCCATTCCCACCGCCAGCGCAGTGGAGAGCGAGGGCACGCTGGTGAGCCTGGAAGGGCGGGCCCAGCGCTATTTCCCGGTGTTCCCGCCCGGGGGTGAATGCCGGCCCGCCTGGGTGTGGCTGCTGGCGCTGCTGCAGGAACTGGGCCACGAGGTCACCGCCAACTGGCGACATTTCGACGATATCACCCGCGGTTGTGCGCAGGGCATCGCCGCACTGGCCGGCATCACCGACGCCGCCCCGGACCACCGCTTTCGCAGCCTCGGCCAACGGGTGCCGCGCCAGCCGCACCGCTACAGCGGGCGCACCGCCATGCGCGCGGATATTTCGGTGCACGAACCCAGACAGCCTGAAGACGCGGAATCACCCCTGGCCTTCAGCATGGAAGGCCTGAACCGCAACCCCCCCGGCGCCCTGCTGAGCTTTGTGTGGACCCCGGGCTGGAACTCCAACCAGGGTCTGCACCGTTTCCAGGCGGAAGTCGGCGGCCCGCTCAAGAGTGGCACCGCCGGGGTGCGGCTGATCGAGGGCACGGGCGGCAAGCTGCCGCGCCCGACGCTGACGCTCCGCCGCCCGCCCGACGGGCACTACCTGCTGGTGCCCCGCTACCGGATTTTCGGCAGCGAGCCGCTGAGCGCCATGAGCACCGGCATCCGCGAACTGGTGCAGCCACCCTGCCTCACACTGTGCGCGGCGGACGCTGTGGAGCTCGGCCTCGCCGACGGCGACGGCGTGCAGGTCGGCGAGCGGACGGATGCGCTGCTGCTGCGCATCGACGACAGCCTTGCCCGGGGCTGCGCAGGCTTCACCGCCGGTTATGCCGCCACTGCCGGCTTGCCGGCCAACCGGAGGGTGTCGCTGCGCAAGGCCGCGTCCTTCCAGCCGCCGCAAGCCGTGCTGATCGGCAGCGACGGGGGAAGTGTCCATGCCTGAATCCGGTTTCGGCACCCTGGACACCACCCTTTTCGGCCTCGCCATCATCGCCGGCGCGGTGGGCGGGGCGGCCATCCTCACCTGGTTCGAACGGCGCCTGCTGGGCATCTGGCAGGACCGCCACGGACCCAACCGCCTAGGTCCCTTCGGCGTGCTGCAGGTGGTGGCGGACATGCTCAAGCTGCTCACCAAGCACGACTGGGTGCCGCCCTTCGCCGACCGGGCGGTGTTCGTGTTCGCGCCCACCGCGATCGTGGTGGCCATGCTGCTGGGCTTCGCGGTGGTGCCCTTCGGTCCCGGCCTGCAGGTCATCGACCTCAACATCGGCCTGCTGTTTTTCCTGGGCATGACCTCGCTGGCGGTGTACAGCGTGTTGCTGGGCGGGCTCGCCTCCAACAACAAGTACGCCCTGCTGGGCGGCCTGCGCAGCGCGGCGCAGATGGTCAGCTACGAGGTGTTCATGGGCCTGTCGCTGATGGGGGTGGTGATGCTCACCGGCAGCTTCAGCCTGCAGGCCATCGTCGAGGCCCAGCGCGACCTGTGGTTCTGCATTCCCCAGTTCCTGGGCCTGGTGAGCTTCACCATCGCCGGCATCGCCGAGAGCCACCGCCTGCCCTTCGACCTGCCGGAGGCGGAGCACGAACTCACCGCCGGCTTTCACACCGAATACGGCGGCATGAAATTCGCCATGTTCATGCTCGGCGAATACCTCGGCCTGATCCTGATCTCGGCGATGATCGTCACCCTGTTCTTCGGCGGCTGGCTGGGTCCCTGGCTGCCGCCGATCGTATGGTTCACCCTCAAGGTCTTCGCCGTCATCTGCTTCTTCATTCTGCTGCGGGCCGCCATCCCCCGGCCCCGCTACGACCAGCTGATGGAGCTGGTCTTGTAGGTGATGCTGCCGCTGACCTTGGTGAACCTGATGCTCACCGGCGAACTGGCACTGTGGTGGAGGGCCTGAACATGCTGCGTGCCACCCTGTCACAGCTGCTGACCCTGTGTACCATCCTGCATCAT
>JBKDZQ010000738.1:0-2910 GCA_047971325.1 Parahaliea sp. | reverse complement strand
GGTTTGCAAGACGATGGACACCACCGCCGTCCAGCGTTCGATACCGGCCGCCGCGCCGTTCACAAAGCGGTGCTCGCTCCAGCGCACCTGGAAGGAACTGTCGCTGGCTCGCACCACGCTGTTGATCTGCACCGTCACCGATTCCTGCCCAATACGGGCAAAAGGATCGTTGGTGCGGGCGTAGTCGTTGAGCACCGCCGCGCCACGGTCGGTGGTGTAGTCGTAGGCGTCCAGCCAGTTCTGGCGCACCACCACCGGATCGATGGAGAGCGAACGCACCAGGGTGATAAAGCGGGCCAGGTGATGGGCGGTCTGCGCCTCGTCGGGCCGGTAGGGAGTGGCCGCCTCCCCCACGGCGCGCACCTGCCCGCCGGTATCCACCTCGACCACATAGGGCGTGACAATGGATTGGGCCGAGCGCCACACCAATCCGCCGGCCATCAGCAGGGCCAGCGCCAGGCAGCCAAAGGCCATCAATCGCCAGTTCTTCGCCTGCACCCGGGCCGAGCCGATGCGTTCGTCCCAGGCCTGGGCGGCCGCCTGGTAAGGTGTGGCTGGCTCCGGGGATTCGGCATAGCGCGCATGGGGTCGCTTGAATCGCATGAAATATTCTCCTTAGGAATCCGGATCGTTCAGGCTGGGGCCTGAGCCAGAGCCGCCACCGTCCCCACCACGCAGGGTGTGGGCGACCGTCGTCGCGGTATGGGAAAGCTGCTGGCGACGTTGCAACTGCCTGGCCCAGGTCGGTTGCCCGCCTTTGGCGGTGGTGTCTTTCGCACCACCAGCAGCCGGATCAAGGGCCGAACCAGCCCGCGCCTTCACGGCTCGACCACCGTCTGCGACTTTCTGTCCCATCGCCTGTGCCCCGGCCCGGGCCACATTGCCCATGCCGGCAGCCACACCGCGCAGGCCGCCACCCACCGCACCGGCTTTAAAGGCGGCGCTTGCTCCCGTGGCCGTCGCCGCCATCGTGCGGGCACCGCCTACCGTCATGCGGGTACCGGCGGCAACGGCACTGCCAACACCGGTGGCAGCAGCACCTGTCGCGACCGCGGCCCCGGCTGCACCGAGGGTGGCCCCGGCCATGGCACCGGCACCGAGTTGCGGGGAGCCGGACACCAGCCCGGTGGCAATACCCGGCCCGAAAATCCCCAGGGCCAGCAGCGCCAGGGAGGCCAGCATGATCACCAGCGCATGATCGACAGAGGGTTCATCCGGTGGGGGCACCTGGAACTCGGCAAAGAGCCCCGTACCAATACCGATAATCACCGCCAACACCAGTACCTTGACGCCGGAGGACACCACATTGCCCAACACCTTTTCCGCCAGAAACGCGGTCTTGTTCCACAGCGCAAAGGGCACCAACACAAAACCGGCCAATGTCGTCAGCTTGAACTCGATCAGGGTGATAAAGAGCTGGATCGCCAGCACGAAGAAGGTCAGGATCACCACCAGCCAGGCCAGGAACAGCACCACGATGGGCGCGATATTGGCAAACACTTCCGGGAAGCCGGCCATATCACCAATCTGTTCCAGAATCGGCTCACCGGCATCGATCCCCACCTTGGCGAGACGCCCCGGCTGCAGGAATTCGGTCGCGGTCATGCCATTGCCAGAGGCCATCAGTCCAAGCCCGGCGAAGGAGCGGAACACGATGCCCGCCAACCAGTTGAAGTTGCCGATGATGTAGGCGAAAGCGCCGACATAGAGCACCTTGCGAATCAGGCGGACCAGCACATCATCGCCCTGTCCGGTGGCATGGCTCAGCGCCCAGTAGAGCCCGGCGATGGTCATGTCGATCACCATCAGGGTGGCAGTCAGGAAGGCGACTTCGCCCCCCAGCAGACCAAAGCCTGAATCGATGTAGGTGGAGAAGACATCGAGAAAGCGGTCGATTACCGCAACATCATCCATGGTCACCTCCCAAGCGCATCATGGCTGCACCTCAGTAGCCGTAGAACGACACAGCGTGCGGGGTATAGGATGTCCCCTCGCCCAGAAAGCGCCGGGTCACTTCCCGGCCGCGTTCGGTGGCCGCCGCCTGGCGAGCCAACTCCAGTGCCGCCGCCCGGTCCTGCGTCAGTTGCAGTTGCTGCGCCTGGATGGATTGCTTGGCCTGCAGGGCCAGCAACTGGTTGGTCGCTTGCATGGCCTGCAGCGCCCCGACGGCCGATTGACTCTGGCCCACCAGGTCCGCCAACACGCTTTCATCCGCAGCTAGGTTCTGGGCGACCTGCCCCTGCATGCGCATGGCGGTATGCAATCCGTCGAGGGCATGATCCTCGCGCTCGCGTGCCTCCTCGGCCATCTGCTCACCGCTGAGGGTCGTGCCGTATTCGTGCGGATACAGACGCGCCAGTTCACGATCAATGTGCTCCATGCGATAGCTCATTCCCTGTGCCTGGGCAATCAAGCGCTCCGTGGTCGCCAGGGTCGAGCGCAGGCGATTGAGGGTGTTGTAGTCCAATCGCTCCAGGTTCCGGGCCTGGTGAATCAGCATTTGTGCTTCGTTCTGCAACTGCTGGATCTGGTTATTGATCTGCTCCAGTGTCCGGACCGCCGTCAGCGCGTTCTGGACCAGATTGGTGGGATCGACAACCACCCACTGCGCCCGCGCATTGGGCAAGGCACTCAACAGCGTTGCAGCAATCAGGGGAATCATCAGGTGTTTCTTCATGGCCTATCCTCCGGTATGGGGTGTGATGCGGTGGGCGCCTTCGCCAATAGGTCCGCCGCCCAATCGAGACGACGATGGCGCAGCCAGGCGGCGGCAAAATCAGGCACTGCCGTTGATGCCAGCAACGCATCCATCTCGCGCTGATCCTCGGGTGTCGAGGCACCGGCAAAGGCCAGTGCCACCTGCCCCAAGTCCAGATCGAACAGGCGATTGCCGAGGCGGGACTGGTAGTA